>CAZMMT010000020.1:0-15082 GCA_964567465.1 uncultured Candidatus Izemoplasmatales bacterium
TTTTAGTGATTGATTTTTCCTAATAAAAATACCTTATCGATTATGATAAGGTATTATTTTTTGTTAATGTTTTCTAAAACAATATTAGTGATACAGCCATGATAATCATTCCAAGTATAAGACCTGTAATAGATAAATGATGCTTTCCATATTTTTCGGCTGATGGTAACAGTTCATCTAGAGATATATAAACCATGATTCCGGCTACAGCGGCAAATAGAAATCCGAAAGTTGCCTCAGTAAATACTGATCTAAGCAAAACAAAACCGACAACAGCTCCTAAAGGTTCTGCTAAACCCGAAAGTAAAGTTAAACCAACAGCTTTCTTCTTAGAATTTGTGGCGTGATATATTGGGACAGCAACCGCAATCCCTTCTGGAATATTATGAATTGCTATAGCTATTGCGATGCTTATACCAAGGGCGGGATCTTCCAAAGCTCCAATAAAAGTAGCTAAACCTTCGGGGAAGTTATGAATTGCTATAGCAATTGCAGAAAACATTCCCAATCGCATTAAACTGTCCTTTTTGCCCTTTTCATCATTTTCATCATGAAGCTCATGAGGATTAGATTTTTCGGGAATTATATAATCAATAAAGGCTATTAAAGCAATACCAAAGAAGAAAGCAAGAGTGGTAAACAGGTAAGCTGTTTTAGTTGCATATATTTGACTTAAAGATTCAAGAGCCTTTGGAAAGATTTCAACAAAAGACACATATATCATAACGCCCGCACTTAATCCTAGAGCGAAAGACAATATAGTTTCTTTTTTTATTTTCTTATTAAAAGCAAATATAGTTCCGATGCCAGTTGCTAGACCAGCAAATAAAGTTAATAAAAACGCAAATAATACATCCATATAATTCTCCAGCCTTATATTTATATTTGTTTCACGTATAATGTAGCATAAATTTTTTTTTCGTTCAACAGATTTACATAATCCAGTGATATAATTATATAGAAATAATAGTAGCTCCAAGGAGGGATTTATGGATAAGCTAATCGCTATAATAAAAGATTCTGATATCGGTTATGAAAACATTGCTTTTAATAATCCACACATTCGTTATGCTGCAAGAGGAATAGTCTATAATAAGGAAAATAGAATCGCCATTTTTAATAAAGTAAACAAAAATGAGTTTAAACTACCAGGTGGTGGACTAGAAAGTGGTGAAACATTTAAAGAAGCCTTTGTCAGGGAGATTAAAGAAGAAACTGGATGTACTCTAGTTAATGTTAGAGAAATAGGATATATCGAAGAACATAAGTCACAGAGTAATTTCAAACAAATCAGTAAGGTCTTTGTTGGTGAGTGTAGTAAACAAAACTCAAGTCTTAACTTAACTGAAAAAGAAAAAGATGAAGGCGGAAAACTTGTTTGGGTGGATATAGATAAAGCTCTAGAATTAATGAAAAATAGTTTTGATAACTTAAAAGCAAGTAAATATGAAAATATTTATATTACAAAATTTATAGTTACTAGAGATATTAAAATTCTTGAATATTACAAAAATAATAAAAAAAGCATATAATCCAATTTCAGGATTTATATGCTTTTTATTTTTAATAAGAAGATTTTATGGTTGCATTGCTCCAAACAGAACTAACCAAGCAAGAAGTGTTTTAGCTACTAAGCTTAAAGTAATATATACTCTTTCGCCATATAGATAGTTTTTCCATTTTCCGATTCCTTTGTATTGAAGAATCATATTGATTGGGAAAGTATTGAAAGCTACAAAGTATGTACCTACAATAGCCCAAACAAACCATGGAACCATTTCGTAATTGCCATTACCAACCATGTAAAGGATTATTACAATCCAAGGAGCAAGCCCAGCTATTGAACCGAAGATAAATGCTCCCCATTTAATATCTTTCTTTTCTCTTCCAGAGTTAACTTGTTCCATCAATAGACCAAATAGGTTCATGCTAGCGTTAACGATAAAGATTAAAACTAATGATCCAATGTCATAGATTCCAAAAAGTGTTGAAATCAATACAATCATTATTGATGAACTTAATGCGTATTCATACCATCTGAAACGGTTGATTCCTTTTTCAAGATCAGCGTTGTAAATAGCATTTGTCTTTTTAGGTAAAGAAATAATTGCATGAGCAGCTGCTGATAGTAGTAAGAATAAAGCAACCATGATGCCAAATGGTAAATCGAATAGATTTTTCATGTCTACCACTAGAGATTGAGTTGTTGTGTCAAATCTTAAAAATATTTGCGTAATAGTAGGTTTGAATTCTGAAATTGTTTGAATTACTGTTGATGATAAAATAATCATTAGTATGCCTTGTACAAAATGTATAGCCCCCATGATTAAGTTGAACTTTCTTAAACTTTGAAAACTTGTTTTTTCCATAATTAATATCTCCTTTGATTATTATCTATTCTAAATATATCACATTATGACAATTTGTCAAATCGTTTGCACAAGAATGAAAAATTAAAAAAAATAATAATATTTTCTTGACAATATAGTATGACATACAGTATAATATAATCGAGGTGGTAAAAATGAGTAAAGTTGACATTGAATCTTTGAAAGTCGAACTCAGAAGAGGGACGCAGATAATGATGGTTTTAAGTCAGTTAAGCAACAAAGAATATGGCTATTCTTTATTAGAAAAATTGATTGAAAAAGACTTATCGATAGAAGCGGGTACCTTATACCCTTTAATGAGAAGACTTGAGAGTCAAGGTTTATTAGTAAGCGAGTGGGATACATCTTCCGCAAGACCAAGAAAATACTATGAAATTAGTGATTTGGGAAAAGAAGTATTAGACGAGTTATTAAGTGAGTGGAAAAAAATTAACGAAGAAATTATGAAAATTGTAGGTGAAACTAATGAGTAAATTAATTGAGAAGTATATTTATGATGTTACAAGAAGACTTAAAGAAGAAGAAAGAGAGGATGTTGGTAATGAATTAAGAGCTAATATTCTTGAAATGGTTGAAGATGAATCTAATGAAGAAGAAGTAAAAAGAGCGCTTTATTCATTGGGTTCACCAAGGCAAATTGCCAACAGCTATAGGAATTATAAAGGATTAATTTCACCAATATGGATGGGAGATTATCTTTATACTTTGAAAATAGTATTAATTATTTTAGGATCTATTGGGCTAGTTTTTGGCTTGATAGAATCGTTGCAAAGCATTGAATCAAATATGGTTTTTGGGACTATTTTTGAAGTTTTCTTTGAAACTATAGGAAATGCATTTAGTTCTTTGCTTAGTGGATTTGCGATTGTTACCTTGATATTTATTGCGATTGATAGATATGGAGAAAAGAAAGATGACTGGAAAGTTGAAGACTTGCCTGAAGTACCTAAAAAGACTGATCTTTCAATATCAAGAAGCGGCTCTATTGCAGGGCTTATAGTTACAATAATTTTTGGAAGTATATGGTTATATATTTTATATTATAGCAACCTTTATTTAGGATGGTTTGAAGTAGGCGGCGAATGGGTTGTTGAAGAAAGTATTTTCAATTTAGAATATACGAGATTATTCGTTCTAATTTTTGGAGTATCGTTATTGGTTGAAGCTATAGTTTATGCATTTAAAATCAAATATGCGCAATGGAACTATAATTTATTGATTATGTATGTTATTTCAAAAGTATTTAGCGTGGTAGTCGCTGTTGTATTCTTAACTGGAGATTTGATAAGTGTTGATTTTATTACTAGAATATCGACAGAATTAAGTTTTACGTATGATCAAGTGGATAATTTTATTAATATATTTAAATCTTCAATAGTCGGAATTATAATTGTAGCTAATATTATTGATTTTATTAGTTTGTATTTCAAGAAAATTAAGTATTTAAAATAAATTAATATCAAGCAAAATTTGCTTGATATTTTTTTAAAAATAAATGCTTAATCATTTTATAGTAATTGATTTTGTGATAAAATATGTCCATAAATTAATACAATTGAGGTGCATATAATGGAATATCTAACTGGTCATGATTTGTATCAAATGTTTAACTACGGGACTACTTTTGTAGTAAAAAAAAGGAAGAAACTTAATGATATCAATGTTTTTCCCGTTCCTGATGGCGATACGGGTAATAATTTAGTTTATACCATGCAAACAATCTCGAGGGAGTCAAAACCTCAAGAATCTTTTCAAGCTACTTTAGATTCAATCAGTGATTCAGCGCTTATTGGAGCTAGAGGAAATAGTGGAGTTATTTTCGCTCAGTTTGTTAATGGTTTAAGAACAGCTTCTAAAGGTAAGGAATTAGTCAGTTTAGATGAGTTTGCGGATATGGCTCTTGAGAGTGTAGAGCATACGTATTCATCTTTAAGTAATCCTGTAGAAGGAACGATGATTACCGTAATAAAAGAATGGGCTAAAGGGTTAAAGGAAACTTTATCAGCCGCAAAAAATATCAAAGATTTCTTTTTAGTGGCTTACGCTATGGCTGAACAAGCGTTAGAAAGAACTAAAGAACAGTTGGCGATATTGAAAAAGAATAATGTCGTTGACAGCGGTGCAATGGGATTCGTTTTGTTCTTAAAAGGGGTTAATAGTTACTTCAATAAAGAACAAATCGAAGAAATGGCATATGAAGAGTTAGAAATTGAGAATACTCATGATTTTCATGAGGAGATTAATTTTAGATATTGTACAGAAGGTTTAGTTGAATATAGTAATCAAAAAGAGGAAGTTATCCAGGAAACATTGAAACCGTATGGCGATAGTTTGATTGTTGTTATGGGTGCTAAGATGTTTAGAATCCATATTCATACAAATCAACCTGAATTAGTCTTCCAAGAATTAAGAAAATTTGGTAAAATAATCAGTCAAAAAGTTGACGACATGATCGGTGATATCAGTATGAAGTATGCTGAAAGTGATACTGTAATTGTTACTGACTCTATTGCTGATATTGACCAAAATTATTTAAAAGAAAACAATGTTGTAGTAATTCCTTTAAATGTTAATATAGAAGGGACTACTTATTTTGATAAAGTAACTTTGAATAATGAGATTCTTTTTGATTTGATTGAAAATAGTCTTGAATATCCAACAACCGCAACTCCAACAATTAAATATATCAATGATTTGTTTTCAAAATTATTGTTAAATTATAAGAATATTTTATTAGTAGCGGTATCTAGCAATTTAAGTGCAACATTCAATGTTATTAAAAAAGAAGTTGATCAATTGGTAGCTAAAGGCAAAAATATAAAAATAGTAGATACTTTAACAAACTCGGTAGCTCAAGGTCTTTTAGTTAAAAAGGCTGTTGAAATGCTAAAAGATGGTAAGAGTATTGATGAAATTGAAAAAGTATTAAATGAAGAAAAAGAAAAATCAGAAATTTTGGTTTGTTTAGAAACTTTTAAATATGCGATGATGAGCGGAAGATTACCTAAAGCGGTTGGTAAAATTGGAATGTTCTTTGGAATTAGACCGATAATGTCAATTGATGATAAAGGTAAAGGAGCTGCATTTGGATTTGCATTATCTCAAAAAGGGATAACTAAAAAAATAGTTAAGCATGTTAAAAAAGATTTAGAAAATAAAGGTATTGATAGATACGCTTTAATTCATTGTTTAAACCAAGAACTACTAGATGAGTATAAAGCACTTTTCACTGAAATGATTGGTAAAGAACCTGAGTATATAGCAGAGGTATCGAGTGCAACTGCTATCCATAGCGGTAAAGGATCAGTTGCGATTGGATACATAAAAAAATAAGGAGAGTCAAATATGGGAATTGAATTAGCGGCTTTAGTTATATTTATCTATTTTTTAGTCTTTTTTGTAGTCGCAACAATTATTAAGAATAACAGCATTGTTGATATTGGCTGGGGACTAGGTTTTGTTGTAACGGCTTGGATTCTATTCTTTGTAAAAGCTGATTATGGCATTGATAAAATTATCGTTAATGTTTTAGTCAGTTTATGGGGTTTAAGACTTTTCTATTATATTTTGAAAAGAAACATTTTTGCTGAAGAAGACTTCAGATATAAAAAGTGGCGTGAAGATTGGGGAAAATGGGTAGTACCTCGAGCTTTCTTACAGGTTTTCATGCTTCAAGGATTATTTATGTTCGTAGTTGGTTTGGGAGTATTTTGGATTAATGTTACTCCAGGACTTGACAGTGGTTTCAGTTGGGTATTAGTTGTTATTGGTGTTTTAGTTTGGATATTTGGTTACTTCTTTGAAGTAGTTGGAGATTATCAACTAAAAAAACATATTGCCAATAAAAATAAAAAACAAAAATTAATGGTTACCGGACTTTGGAAATATACAAGACATCCTAACTATTTTGGTGAAGCAGTTATGTGGTGGGGTTTGTTTATTGTTGTATTAGCTATGCCAACAGATTCTTTCTGGAAATATCTATCAATAATTAGCCCAATTGTTATAACATATTTACTAAGATTTGTTAGTGGTGTTCCAATGCTAGAAAGAAAGATGAAGGAAGCCCCTGGTTGGGATGAATATGCAAAAAAAACAAACGCATTTATCCCTTGGTTTCCAAAGAAATAAATGAGTAGGATACTTAAAATACTAGAGTTTAATAACGACCTTAAAAAATGCCTTTATTTTATGACCAAATCATTTCGAATAAAAAATAATTATTCTCTTTATGAAGCTTTAAATTACGCTAAAATGAATGAGTTGAAGCTAGAAATTGTAGTAGTTGAACCTTACGAAGAGAATCCTCGAAACATTAAATTTTTTAAAGAAAATACAATTGATTTGGTTGAAAAATTAAAGCTTTTTTCTGATGATGTTAAATATATAAAAAGAGATAATCAATTAACTAATTTACCAGATGATTTAAATTCAGTTTTTATCGATAAAGCTTATTTACGATTTGATATTTTGTTTTTTGAAAAAATAAAGAAAGAATGTCTGGTTAAAAAAATAAATCTCTTTACTGTTGAGTCTAATGTTTTTGTTCCCGTTTTAATAGCTTCTGATAAGGAAGAATATTCTGCTAAAACGATTAGAAATAAAATCAACAGCAAACTAATAGACTATCGAGTCTCAGTTCTTGATAATATGCCAATAACTATAGGCGAAATAGAAGCCCTAAGAGTTTTAGAAGATTTTGTGGAAAGCAAATTAGAAAATTATCACTTACATAACGATCCGTCACTAAATTATACATCTTTGCTAAGTCCTTATTTAAAATACGGGTTTATATCTCCAGTTACAATTTATGATAGGTTAGCTAAAGTAAGTAATGAAAATAAAGAAGCTTTTTTAGAAGAATTAATCGTAAGAAGAGAACTCGCATATAACTTTGTCTATTTTAATCCTACATATGATCAATTTAAATATATGACATATGACTGGGCTTATAAGTCAATGAATCATCATTTAAATGATAAAAGAGAATATATTTATACGAAAGAAGATTATATTAATTTTAATACTCATGATCCTTATTTTAATGCGGCTATGATCGAAATGATTTATACAGGAAAAATGCATTCTTATATGAGAATGTATTGGTGTAAGAAGATTATTGAATGGTCTGCAAATTATCAAGAAGCATATGAAATTGCGATTGAGTTAAACAATTATTACTTTATCGATGGGTTTACTCCAAATGGTTATTGTGGTGTAGCTTGGTGTTTTGGAAAACATGACCGAGCTTGGACAGAAAGACCAATATTTGGTAAATTAAGATACATGAATGATAATGGCTTAAAAAGAAAGTTTAATATTGAAGATTATGTATTAAAAATGAATGAAATAAGAAAAGGGGAATAATTATGACTTTTATTAAAATGTATGCGATAGCTTTTGTGGTGTTTTTAGCTATTGACGCTATCTGGTTAGGATTAGTAGCTCCGAAGTTTTATAAAGCTCAAATCGGTCATTTAATGGCTGAAAGACCTAACTTTATTGCAGCTTTGGTGTTTTATTTATTGTTTATTGTCGGACTTATATTTTTCCTAAAATCAGGCATAGAAGCTAAAGACTTAGGCAAGGTTGTTTTGACAGGGGCAGTTTTTGGATTTATGACTTATGCGACATATGACTTAACTAATTTAGCTACTTTAAAAGACTGGCCAATAACAGTTACTATCGTGGATTTAATTTGGGGAACATTCTTGTCGACTTCAATTAGTTTATTAACATATTTGATTTATCATTGGATTTGGTAGTTTTTAGATGAAGTTATTTAACTTGATTTTAGTGCTAGATAACAGTGAAGAAAAAGTTTTAATGTGTCATAGATCTAAAAATCCATATATTGGTAAGTTTAATCTTGTTGGTGGTAAAGTTGAAAACGGTGAAGATTATTTAGTTAGTGCTTATAGAGAATTATTTGAAGAAACCGGAATAACCAACAAAGATATTAAACTATCAATGTTTATGGATTTTGTTTGGCATCCGATTGATATGAAAATGATTGTTTTTATTGGGAAACTTAGAGAAGACGTAGAATTAGTTGAAGAAGCTCACAAACTTCATTGGATTGATATCGAAGAGAATTTTTATGATACCGATAAGTTCGCTGGAGAAGGCAACATCGGACACATGATTGAAATCTACAAATTACATCGAGACATAATATTTAAAGATTAGAATTGATAAGATTCTAATCTTTTTTTTCGCCCAAGTTGTCATTTACTAAAGTTGGTATTTATAGTATAATTGTTAAGGAAAGAAAGGGTTTTCATAAGTAGATTATCGAGAGGAGAGTGTAGATGAAAAATTATTCTTTACCGCCATTTAGAATTAAAATGGTGGAACCAATAAAACTTATTTCAAAAACAGAGAGAGAAAAGAAATTAGAACAAGCGGGTTTTAATCCTTTTAGATTAAAATCAGAGGACGTTTTTATTGATCTTTTAACAGATTCAGGAACAGGAGCTATGTCTCATTTTCAATGGGGAGCATTGATGATGGGCGATGAAGCCTATGCTGGATCGAGAAGTTTCTATCGACTTGAAGAATCTGTTAAAGATATTACGGGATATAAGTATGTTATTCCAGCTCATCAAGGAAGAGGAGCTGAACAAGTAGCTTTACCGAATTTGATTAAAAGGCCGGGGATGTATGTTATATCAAATATCCATTTTGATACCACTAGAGCACATGTTGAGTTAGCTGGTGGTAGAGCGATAGATTGTGTTTGTAAAGAATGTTTTGATCTTGAATTAGATTATCCATTTAAAGGCAATTTTGATTTGTTGAAACTAAGAGAGATTATTGCGGATAAGAAAAAAGAAAATGTAGCTGCGATTATTATGACTATCACTAATAATTCTGCTGGTGGACAACCAGTTTCTTTAGAAAATATGCGTGAAGTTAATAAGATTGCTAGAGAAAATAACATACCTGTTGTTATTGATGGAGCTAGATATGCAGAAAACGCATATTTTATTAAACTTAGAGAAAAAGGGTATGAAAATAAAGCTGTTAAAGATATAGCAAGGGAACAATTCGATTTAGCTGATATATTTTTAATGAGTAGCAAAAAAGACGGCCTTGTAAATATCGGCGGTTTAATAGCTATAAAAGATAATGAAGAAATGTTCAGAGCTTGTCAAGTTAGAGTTATACCAATGGAAGGTTTCCCTACTTATGGTGGGTTATCTGGAAGAGATATGGATGCTTTAGCTATCGGATTAAAAGAAGCTTTAGAAGAAGATTATTTACAGTATCGTCTTGATGAGATTAGATACTTAGGAGATAAATTAAGAGCTGGAGGAGTTCCAATTCAATATCCTACTGGCGGACATGCAGTATTTGTTGATTGTGGAGCAATCTGTCCGCAAATTCCTTATAACCAGTTCCCTGCTCAGGTTATTTGTAACGAGTTATACCTAGAAGGTGGAATAAGAGCAGTTGAAATTGGATCACTTTTATTGGGTAGAGATCCGGACACTCATGAAAATCTAAAAGCTGATAAAGAATTTTTAAGACTAACAATACCGCGCAGAACATATACACTAGAACACCTTAATTATGTAGCTGAGTGTTTGATTGAAGTAAGTAAAAGAGGGCCAAAACTAAAAGGATTGGAATTTGTTTATGAGTCTCCTATCTTAAGGCATTTTACTGCAGAATTTAAACCAATTAAGTAAAGAGAGGAATTTTATGAGTTTATTAAATGTGAAATCTGAAATCAAAGAATTAAAGAAAGTACTTTTACATAGACCGGGAAGAGAACTCGAAAACCTGACTCCAAAGTGGTTGAATCAACTTTTGTTTGATGATATCCCTTGGTTAGATTTAGCTCAAAAAGAACATGATGCTTTTGCGGATATTTTTAGAAAAAATGGTGTTGAAGTATTATATCTAGTTGATTTGGTAGCTGAAGCATTAGAAACTTCAGATGATGTAAAAAATCAGTTTATCAATCAATTTATTGAAGAAGCAGCAATAACAAGCGATACTTTAAAACTGTTGATTTTCGATTATCTAAAATCCATGAAAGTTACAAAGGAAATGGTAAGTACAACGATGGCAGGGATTAGAAAAGATGAAGTTCCGAATTTTACTAAAAGAACTTTATCGGATCATATTCGTGATTATCCGTTCGTTACTGATCCAATGCCAAATTTATATTTCACCAGAGATCCGTTTTCAATTATTGCTAATGGAGTATCAATCTCAAAAATGTTTTCGGTAACGAGATCAAGAGAAACTATTTATGGAGAATATATCTTTAAATATCATCCGATTTATGGAAGTAAAGAGATTCCTCATTATTATAATCGTCAGATGGTACCAACACTAGAAGGCGGAGATATTCTTGTATTAAACGACAAGATATTGGCTGTAGGCGTATCTGAAAGAACCCATCCAGCGGCTATTGAAAGACTAGCAAAAAATTTATTTTATTATAATAAAACCGATTTTGAAATAGTCTTAGCTTTTGATATTCCTAAAAGCAGAGCGTTTATGCATTTAGATACTGTGTTTACACAAGTTGACTATGATAAATTCTTAATTCATCAGGAGTTAAGACATGAAATCAAAGCATATGAAGTTACAAGATCAAAAACACACAAAGAAAAACTAGACGTTTTACCGATTGAAGGCAAATTGGACGACATCTTATCTAAATATTTGGGAAGAAAAATTACACTTATTCCATGTGGTGGTGAAGATGATCCAGTCGCGAGTGATAGAGAACAATGGAATGACGGGGCTAATACAATCGTAATTAGACCAGGCGAAGTAATTGTTTATGAAAGAAATCATATTACTAATAGCCTTTTAGAAAAAAACGGAATCAAGATTCACAAAATGCCATCCAGTGAATTATCTAGAGGTAGAGGCGGACCTAGATGTATGTCCATGCCTTTTGAAAGAGAATAGTTGACAATTGTTTTTATAGTGGTATAATAAAGTTGAAGTTATTGACATATGTCAAAAATGGAGGTGTTATTATGCCGAGAAGAGATGGGACTGGACCTAATGGTTATGGGCCTTTAACAGGAAGAAGAATGGGTAATTGTAACCGCAGAGTTGGAAATGGAACTGGCTTTGGTATGGGTTATGGAAGAAATGGCCAATATTCTTACACAAAAGAAGATTTGTTAAAGGAAAAAGAACTATTAGCTCAAAGACTAAAAGATATCGACAAGAGTTTAGAAGAAAAATAATAAGTAATAAGCGACCTTGGTCGCTTATTACACTTTAAGGAGATGAATTATTATGATTATTGTAATACCAACAAAAACAAGTGGTGAAAAATCTTTTATTTCAGAAAATTTTGGAAGAGCAAATTACTTTTATGTTTATAATACCGAAAAACAAATTGGCGAAACCTATATCAATCAACATTTAGACAACCCTCATGGTGTTGGCATTAAAACTGCGGAATTTGTATTAAAACACAAAGCAGATATTATAATTTCGCCAAGAATTGGCGAAAAATCAATGGAGCTACTAAAAGGGAATGTTAAAGTTTTTATTCCTAACGATTCTATTGTAAAAGATAATATCAAGGATTTTCTTGAAGGTAACCTAAAGGAGTTAATTTAGTTTGAGAATAGCAGTACTAAGCGGCAAAGGTGGAACTGGCAAAACTTTTATATCGGTAAACTTGGCTTACGTTATTAAAAACGCAGCTTATTTAGATTGCGATGTAGAAGAACCTAATGGAGATCTGTATTTTAAAGGCGATAAAGTAATCAAGCAAGTTGAAGTAGATATTCCAGTAATTGACCATGCTGTATGTACGCTTTGCGGAAAATGTACAGATTTTTGCAAGTTTAATGCTTTGGCTATAATCATTGATAAGGTTAGAGTCTTCTCACAACTATGTCATTCCTGCGGAGGATGTAAACTGATCTGTCCAGTTTCTGCGATAAGTGAAGTAAAAAAATCAATAGGGATAATTAAAGAAACAGAGTTTGAAGGCCACCGAGTAATAGGTGGTGAAATGAATATAAAAGAAGAAACTGGCGTGGAAATTATTGATGAAATAATCGAAATTTCTAATGACATTAAAGATGACGTGGTTATTGATTGTCCGCCAGGAAATGGATGCAGCGTCATGGGGAGTATAAAAAATGCAGATTATTGTATATTGGTTGCTGAACCAACAATTTTTGGATTACACAATTTGAAAATGGTTTATGAGTTGACTCAAGTGTTTGGAAAAAAAGTTGGTATAGTAATTAATAAAGCATCACAATACAAAATAATTAATGATTTTGCTGAGTCTAAAAGTATTGATGTTCTTTTGGAAGTGCCTTTTGATAAAGAATTGGGACTGATGAATTCAAATGGAGAAATAGCTGCCAAAGATATAAAGTATAAACATTATTTTGAACAGTTAGCTGATAAGTTATTGGTGAGAAGAGTATGAAAAAACTTCTAATATTAAGCGGAAAAGGTGGTACAGGAAAAACTACCTTTGCGAGTAATTTTATTAATATTTCTAAAGCGCGAGTTTTTGCGGATTGTGATGTTGAAGCGCCTAATTTGCATCTTGTATCAATGATAAAAGACGTTAAAAAGCGCGAAAACTACTATGGTTTAGACAAGTCAGTTATTGATCAGGAAAAATGTATTCAATGTGGACTTTGTAAAGAATCATGTAAGTTTGATGCGATTGCCTTTACTGATGGAATGTATGAAATCAATAAGCATATGTGCGAAGGATGCGGAGTTTGCAATTATGTGTGTCCCGTTAATGCAATAGGCTTTGTCAAATCAATAGATGGTGAAATTTATTTGTATGAAGACAAGCAAGTATTTACTACTGCGGAATTAAAAATGGGCAGTGGAAACTCAGGATTACTGGTTACTAAAGTTAAAAAGAATATGCAAGAATATATTAAGGAAGATGACTTGGTAATAATTGACGGGCCTCCTGGTATTGGATGTCCTGTTATAGCGTCGATGTCAGGTGTGGATATGATTCTTTTGGTTGCTGAGCCTTCAGTTTCAGGAATCTCAGATTTGAAAAGAATCATTAAGACAGCAACAAGTTTTCGCTTACCGATTGCAATTTGTATTAACAAGCATAATTTGAATTCAAGATTAACAAATGAAATAATAAAATATACTAAAGAAAACAAATATAATTTTGTTGGAAAAGTAGGTTATCATAAAGAAATCATCGAAAGCATCAATAGTGGAGTTTTCTTAGAAGAAAGTTCTAAAGCTTATAAAGAAATAAAAGAAGTATATTTAAATACATTGAAGATTTTTTCATAAGCATTTAAATATAAATTACAGTAGTAATTATGTTATAATTATTCACGTAATATGAGGTGATGATTATGTTTACTACTATTCTTAGTATGCAAAAAGAGAAAAAATATATAATTCAAGGTTCTATTGTGTTTATAATTTTTATTGGATTATACACTTTACTTGATTTCTTAAATATCGGGTATGATGGAATGTTAGAAGAATATGGTATCTTTTTGGTGATTGGTAATATTTTATTGAATATAGTAATGGCATTCATAAGTGCTTTCATGTGGAATGTCTCAACCGCTTTAGTAAAATTAACTGGTAGAGAAGGTAAGGGATCATTTATGTCGGGAGCAGCTGTGATATTCGGGATGTTGACATATGGTTGTACCCCTTGTGTAATAGCCTTTTTCTCCACAATAGGAATAACATTCGCTGTCGCGGTATTGCCGTTAGCAGGATTACCTTATAAATTACTTGCTTTGGTACTTCTGGTTTTAGGATTTTTCTGGCTGAAGCATGAAACAAATCACATAAAATGTAAAATTAAAAACGAAAACCCAAATTAATGGGTTTTTTCTTTTAACATTGAAATAAAACCTTTATAATGATATTATTTAGATAATAAAAACAAGAAAGTAGTGATAGTTTTGGCAATCTTGGAAGTTAAGAATCTAAATAAGTATTATATACAAGGAAAAGATAGACATCATATTTTAAAAAACATCACCATGAGTGTAAACGAAGGTGATTTTTTAGGTATTATTGGACCTTCTGGTTCTGGCAAAACAACCCTACTTTATTGCCTTAGTTCTCTGGAAACTATAGATAGTGGAGAAATTAGTTTGGATGGCCAAAACATAAATAATTTAACAGACTCTTTAGTGTCCGAATTACGCCAAAAACATTTAGGGTTTATTTTCCAATTTTATAATCTAGTCCCTAATTTAACCGCATACGAAAACGTGTTATTAGCAAGTGTAATCGCTGGTGAAATTAATGATACTAAAATTGATGAATTATTCGCTTTGGTTGGTATGAGTGAATATCGTGATTATTATCCAAACGAGTTATCTGGAGGTATGCAACAAAGAATAGCAATTGCAAGAGCTTTGGTTAATAATCCAAGAGTCCTTTTTGCTGATGAACCTACCGGAAACCTCGATCAGAAAAAAGGAAAAGAAATAATGGATTTACTAGAGAAATTAAATAAGGATGAAAATTTAACAATTATTTTAGTTACTCATAATGAAGACTATTTAAAATACTGTAACAAAACGATTAATTTGATAGATGGTGAGTTTATTGACAACGAATAAATTTAGTTTTTTAATCGCCAAAAGAAATGCCCTTCATAATAAGAAAACAACAGCCGTGATAATTATTACTTTATCACTTATTTTTGCTATATTCATGATGATGAT
>CAZMMT010000021.1:0-14610 GCA_964567465.1 uncultured Candidatus Izemoplasmatales bacterium
CTTTCCGCAACTTTTTCACAAAGTATCATTTGTCTTAAACCATCTTCAAACTTTGCATAGTTTTTAACTTCCGGTTGATTATAAACCTGTTTAAAAACTTGCTTTATAGCATCAGGGAAACCTTCTGTATGACCTGCTGGATAATCAATTGCACCTTTACTAACATTCATTAATCCATGATCTTTAGTAAATACTGCCTTAGGTTTATCTCTATATCCAACTTCAACATTTTCTAAATCCTCTAAACTCCATTTTACCGATGCTTTAGTTCCTGAGATAAACACTTCTAAATTATTCTTCTTACCAGCACCCATTTGGGAGATGGTAACATTGCCAATTGCGCCATTAGAAAAGCGATACATTACAACTGCAATATCTTCAGTGTCAATATCCATTAGTTCATATTCTTTTGTTGCGTTATTGGTAAAAGTTTTAATTTCACCAATTGCTTTCTTTCTTTTTTCATAGACGGTTTTAAACTCAGCGAATACTTCAACAATCTTTTCTCCAGTTAAATATTCAACTAAATCCATCCAATGTGAACCGATATCAGCTACTGCTCTTGTTGATCCAGATTCTTTTGAATTAAGTCTCCATGAATAATCTGTATCGTATAGTAACCAATCTTGAATATAGTTACCGTTTATCAAAAATACTTCACCAATATTTTTGTTTTCAATAAAGTCTTTAATAAATATATTTGCTGGATAAAGACGGTTGTGAAAATTAACCGCATTAATTAAATTCTTTTCTTTAGCTAGCTTAACTAATTCCAAAGCTTCATCGACTGTATATGTCATTGGTTTTTCTAAAACGACATTTACTCCATTTTCAAGAGCGTATTTTGCAATTGCATAATGAGTGTCGTTAGGTGTGCAAACATGGATAAAATCAAGTTCGTTCTCATCGATAAGTTTTTTATAGTCTGTATAAGCTAAATCAATGAAATTTTCTTTAGCTTTTGCTTCAGGATTAAACCTATCGCATAAAGCCACAACTTCCACATTACCCAATCTTCTTAAAGCCTCTATATGAGCCACTCCGATAAACCCGGACCCTATAACTGCTGTTTTGAATTTTTTCATATCTGCACTCCTCTTCTATTTAAACGTTTACATTTATATTATACATACTTCGATTTTTATTTGCAAATCTTTTTATAATTTTTGTAAAAAAACCGATTACACATATTGACATAGCCGTTTTATATGTTATAATTTATTTGTAATCGTTTACAAGAAATAATGGTTTTCGAGGTAAAATATATGAATATTAAAGATATTGCAAAGAAATGCAATCTCTCTGTAGCCACTATTTCTCGGGTTATTAATAACGATCCCAAAGTAGCTGATTCGACCAGGAAGAAAGTATTATCTGTTATCGATAAATACAAATTCGTCCCTAATATCACTGGTAGAAGTTTAAGAACGCAAAAGAGTAATAAGATCTTAGTTCTTCTTCCAACAATGTCGAATCAATTTTACTCTGAAATAATCCAAGGAATTGAAGAAACAGCTGAGGAAAAAGGTTATGCGATATTAGTCGCTGTAACCAATCTTCAAGAACATCAAGAAATTAAATATCTTCACATGTTAAGAATGAAGCATGTTGATGGTTGTATAAGTTTATTTAATACCATCGACGCTGATTCAATATCATCTTTAGCTAAAACCTATCCTTTTGTACAATGCTGCGAACCAACAATGGGCGCTGATGTCTCAAGTGTAGAGATTAATAATCGTCAAGCTGTTTATGATGTTGTAAATCAATTCATTCAAAAAGGACATAAAACTATCGGTATGATCAGTGGTGATTATTATAAAACATCGGAGTTAGGCAGAGAAACTGGTTATAAAGAAGCTTTACGAGATAATGGCTTAGTTTTTGAAAAAAGTTTATTGGTTAAAAACTTCTACCGTTATGAAGATGGTGCCATTGGCGCTAAAAAAATTATGGAACATAATCCAAAGCCAACCGCAATTGTTTGTGCCTCGGATTCACTAGCTCTTGGCGCTACTTCTTATTTGAAGTCCCAAGGTTATACAGTTGGTAAAGACGTTTGTGTAATGGGTTTTGATAATACAGCCATTACAACTTATACAAGCCCAACAATTTCTTCAATCGGTCAACCAAGATATGACTTAGGTAAAGAATCATTTAAATTGTTGTACGAAAAGCTCGAAAACATTAATTCAACCAACAAAAAAATTATCTTACCTTACCAAATCATCCATCGAGAATCGACTGGATGCACAAAATAGTTTGCTTTTTATTTTAAATAATAAAAATACAAAAAATACAAAATTTAGGAGGAAATTTGTACAAAATGAAAAAATTATTTACAGTTTTAATGGCATTCTTCGCAGTTTTCGCATTAGCAGCATGTAATGGCGGCGGAGATGAAAAAGAAATCGCAGTAATCATGCCAAGTGCTGACCACGGTTTCTTAGGTGAAAGTATTAATCATGCAGAAGCAGCTACTGAAAGATTAGCTACAGAACATGGATATAAATTCCGTTTCTTAATCTCAGACGATATAGTTGAACAATCTGCTCAAATCGACCAAGTTATCGCAGATAAGGTTGATGTTGTTGTTTTATGGCCTCACAATGGTGACGAATTAAAATCAGCAGCTCAACAAATCGTAGATGCTGGTATTCCACTAATTATTTACGACCGTTTAATCAGCGACTTCAATGAAACAGCTGAATTATTAGGCGACAACGTAACAATCGGTGAAGAAACAGGAAATTACTTCAACACTTATTTTGCTGACGAATTAGCAGCTGGTGAAGTTAATATTCTTGAATTCAAAGGCGATAACTCAAGTGTTCCTACTCAAAGATCTGACGGATTCTGGTCAACAGCTGACGAAAACTTCGTTAAGTTCCAAGAATGGTCAACTAACTGGAGTAAAGACACTGCTCAACAACAAATGGAAACATTCTTAAGCACATCTTCTCAAGCTGATGTTGAAGCTATCAAAGCAGTATTCACTCATGACGCTGAAGTTGCAGCTGGTGTATTAGCAGCTATCGAAGCTTATGATGGAGATTACACAATCAATATCGAATTAGTTTCTGCAGTTAGTGCTTCAAGAGAATTATTATCATTATTTGATCATTACGAAGCTATGGGAATCAACCAAGTAGTATTCTCATTCTCTCCAGCAATGGTTGTTGACGCTATCGAATTAGGTATCGACATCCTTGATGGCGAAACAGTAAGCGGACAATATTTAGTAGCAACTGAAATGGTTGACAACTCTAATTTTGAAGCTTTCATGCAAGGCCCAGTTTATACATTAAGATATTCTTTAGACGAAGAATAAAATAACATTGATTTAGAGCTAGCCGGTTAGATTTGTCTCTAGCCGGCTATCTTATATCAAAATTTAGAAGTGGATGTGAGATTATGATAATAGAATTTAAAAATATATACAAAAACTTCGGTGCCGTTCAAGCTTTAACTGATGTATCATTTTCTATCGGTGAAGCTGAGATTCACGGATTGTTAGGTGAAAACGGTGCTGGTAAAAGCACATTGATGAATATATTAGGTGGAGTACTACCACCAACTAGCGGTACCATTGTTATAGACGGTACTTCTTATACGCATCTAACCCCACATCAAGCAGTTGACCTTGGAATAAGTTTTATCCACCAAGAATTAAATTTAGTAAATGATTTAAAAGTATTTGAAAATCTATTTATCAACCGCGAATTAACAAAAGGTAAAATCTACCTTAACAAAAAAGAAATGATTAAAAAATCACACGAAGTATTTAAAAGAATGAATATCGATATCGATCCAACTCTATTTGTCAGAGAACTCGATACGTTAGAAAAACAATTGGTCGAAATAGCTAGAGCGATTCTCTTTGAGTCAAAACTGATAATCATGGATGAGCCTACTACTGCTTTGACCGATAAAGAAATTAATAATTTATTTACAATCATGAGAGAATTAAAAAAGAATGGCATCAGCTGTATCTACATCTCTCATAAAATGCCAGAACTATTTGCAATCTGCGATAAGTATACTGTCCTTAGAGACGGGAAATTTATTGATTCTGGTTTCTTTAAAGACATCAACGAAAACAGAGCCACTGAACTTCTTGTCGGTAGAAAATTAATCGAAGACAAAGACATTCATCGCAATCAACTTGACACAGAAATTGTATTTGAAGTTCAAGATTTAAGTTGTCCACCTTATTTTAACAATATTAGTTTTAACGTTAAAAAAGGAGAAGTTGTAGCGATTACCGGTCTCTTCGGAGATGGGCGTGGCGAACTAAGCGAAGCTTTATTTGGAGCTCGTAAAGTTTCAAGTGGTAAAGTACTTAAAAATGGAAAACAATTAAATTTATCTTCTATAAAAAGTGTAATGAAAAGTGGAGTCGGAATGATTCCAAGAAACAGAAAAGAACGTTCTATCATTAAAGATATGAATATCTTAAACAATGTTTCTATTGCTCATTTTACCTCACAACACAAGAATATTTTAATCAAAAATAAAGAAGAAATTGAAAGATTCGAAAAGAATCAAAAAGTTACCAACATCAAGGTTGGTTCGCCTAAGGATCCAATAACTTCTTTATCTGGCGGTAACCAACAAAAGGTAATATTTGCTAGATGGTTTGAATTAGACAGTGATGTTTATCTACTAGATAATCCTACTCAAGGAATTGATGTAGGCGCTAAATTCGAAATTTACAAACTTATTAATTACTTAGCAGAGCAAGGCAAAAGTATCATCGTCTTCTCTTCTGAGTTCCCAGAAATCTATAAGGTCTGTCATCGCTGTATAGTTATGTACCGTGGTGAAATAAATAAAATTTTTAAACATGACGAATTGAACGAAGTAGATATGATGTTTTATTCTACCGGATCAAATCGAAAGGAGTAAAAGAAAATGTCTGGAAAAACTTTTGATAAAGTTAAATTTAAAGAATATATGAAAACCAAAGGTTGGCCTTTCTTGAAAAATATTCTTATTAATCACAATTATGTTGTCTCACTTATACTTCTATTGATTATCGGTAGAATAGCCAGTCCAAACTTCTTATCATTTGCCAGTTTGATTAATCTAGTCAAATCTTCTGCTTTTATCGGTATTATAGCTTTGGGTATGACGATGGTTATTATATCGGGCAACATTGATTTATCTGTCGGATCTATATTAGCTTTCACTGCAGCTAATACCGCAATAATGTTTAACAATACTCATAGTATTCTTCTTAGTTTAGGATATGCTATCTTTATCGGAACATTACTTGGTTTCGTTAATGGATTCTTTGTCGGAAAAGCTAAAGTTGCCTCATTCATTGTTACCCTAGCCACCATGGCAGCTTTCAGATCTTTAACCGTTCAACAAGGTCAAGGTGGACCGATTCTAATTAATCAAGAAGCTTATTATTCTATCTTAAGAACTATCGGTTACGGCACTTTCTTAAAAATTCCTTATCTAGTTTGGATCTTCGTATTGATAGTTGGTTTAATGATTTTCTTAATGACAAAAACAAAATTCGGACGTTATGTCTACGCTGTTGGTTCAAATGAAAAAGCCGCAAAACTAAGCGGCATAAACGTTGATAGAATCAAAATATATATCTTCTCATTAACTGGTCTTTTAACTGGTATAGCAGCTTTCTTGTATGTTACAAGATTCGGCTCAGTAGATACAGCTACAGCCGGTAAATCATACGAACTTGATGCAATTGCCGCGGTAGCTATTGGTGGTACATCAATGGCTGGTGGTAAAGGATTTATTCAAGGAACTTTCTTTGGTATAATCGTTCTTTACTCAATCGACTCAGTTTTATCAGCCTTAAGAGTTCCTGCCTTTGTCAACGATTTAATCAAGGGTATTCTAATTCTTGGTGCTGTGTTATTACAAAAAGTACTTAACAACAGAAAAGTAAACAACTAATAATTTCTATCATTCATTTTCCTTATTCTTTAATTAAAAAAGGCTGGACTTCACTCCAGCCTTTTTTAATTTGCTTCATTTGTACTTGTAGTTGTATATTCATTCCATTCAATAATTGCGCTATTTCTTTTGATTTTTACACTTGCGATATTTTTCGCAACCTTAATTTTAAATTCCAGTCTTCTAATATCATTTGGTATATAAGAATCTGCAGTCATTAAATATCTATCATGTCTTAACCCTGCAAAACCATAAACAACATGAAGGTATAAACAAGCGCTTAAGCCTAAATCTAAAGTGTCTTGAACATGATTATACTTATTAGCATCATCATAAATATTTAAGGCCATAAACTGTTTGAAATATTTGTTAGCTTCTCTTTCAAACCCATGAGTGATTCCTAAGAATGCAAGAATAAAAGCTCCATAACCATTAGTATTAGTTAATTTGTTATAATAAGCGAAATTCTCTTCTTTAACAAGTTCTTTAAAATCTTCTGGATAAAGTAAAAACAAATTCAAAACATCTGGGAAACGCAATTTTTCTTCAGTTTTAAAATACTTATCAAAGATTTGAATCAGATTATTTACATTAGGTTGTTGCAAGTAAAGTTTTCTTTTTACTTCTCTAATATCATTAATTAAAGCATCGTATCCATTTTCTTTCAAAAACTCTTCGACGTCTTTTCTGTTTTCCACTTTTGCCATAGCGACAATATTAGCACACTTACCTAAACAATCTTTTATCAGATAATTAAGTAAAGCATTATTATCGATATCCGTTAATTCGCCATCCAATGACTTGACATTCAATACTTGATAATTTGTCTTTTTATGATTTGGAGTTATATAATCAAGATAAAATTTAGAAATCTCTAGGGACATACTTACGCCCCCTAATGCCAATAAACTCTTATCTAAAGTTCTTTCAATATATTCCATTAAATTAATTACAATCATGGCGTTTATATAAAGATTGCCAGATTTATCGGTATATAAAGCACCTTGTTTATTTAATTTTTTAGCATTAGCTTTAGCTTCTTCTAACCCTCTAATCCTTGTCACAAGCCATCTTCTCGCTTGCTTATAATCAGTATTAAGATAATATTTGAACATATACATCTCATTGACGAAAGTTTCGTCAATCGGTTTATTTGTCATGCCATACCTAGAGCATCTCATTGATTCATTTAATGGTCTATGGCTTATCAATTGAAATTGATTATATTGATTATATCTATCTACTAAATCATTGTTAAAGATATAAACCCTTGAATTCTTCCATAATCTTTCCCAATAATTTTGATTTGTTAACAATAACTCCCCATAACCAATTCTTTGACTTCTTCTAATAACTTTTTTTAAGTATTCGAAATCTTTTCTTTTATCGGTACTTATCCCGACATACTTAATGATTTCATATTCTCGATCAGGCTCGGCTTTTATAAGATAATTTTCCTGATGTTTAATCTTTGAATGACGATGACGATTCTTAAAGTTCTTATCAAAACCATAGACAATATAAAGTGGTTTATCGCTTTCTTTTGCGATTGCTTGCAAACTTAAATCCCCATCAGTTTCAAATACAACATCAGTAAAATCATCAGGATATTTATCTACTCTTTCCAAATCAAAACCATGAGTTATTTCTAAATCGATTGGTTTATCTACATAGATTATGTATTTAGAATAAATGAAATTTCTATTCTTTTGATCAACAAAACGTTCACTATAGATTTTAACCTCAACATCATCAACTACATAAATTGTTGTTCGTGAATAAAGTCCATTATCCATGTCTAACTCTTGTTCATGAAACTTCGGTTGAAGCTGCAATGGATGCAGATCAATTTTTGCTGCTTTTACAGAAGTATAAAGTGGATTAAAAACACTTAAGTAATACTCTCCGGTGCGATCTTTTTTCAATAGAGTATTAACTTTTAAATGTGCATTATCTTCTTGTTTCAATTCATCCATTATTCCACTCACGCCTAAAAAGCCGTTGGAAAGAACGTATTTGTTGTTTAAGGCCTCAAGTTGGTCGACTACTAAACCGGTAGATTTAATTTTTGGCATCATTAACCCCCTGGTAAAAAATGTTCGATTTTATTATATCTTAATCTCTAAAATTATCTAGTTTAAATCACATTTTTTCAAAAAAAATTGCTTTTAATCATTTATCTTGTTTTAATGTTTAAAAAAGGTACGAATATAGTAAAATAAAAATTTTATTTGTTGCTTTTTTATCACTAATTTGTTAAAATATTAACGCGATTACTAATGGAGGTGAAATAATGGCTAATAACAAACAACAAATTAAACGTAATGTCCAAAACGAAAAAAGACGTTTAGCAAATGCTTCTTTCAAATCATCTTTAAAAACTGCATTAAAGAATGTTGAAGTTGAAGTTAAGAATGGCAACAAAGAAAAAGCAATCGAAGCGTTAAACTTTGCTTACAAGAAAATTGATAAGAGCGTTGCTAAAGGCATTCATCATAAAAACTATGCTAACAACCAAAAGTCAAGATTATCAAATAAAGTTAATGCTATGTAAGAAAAAAGCCAGAGGGCTTTTTTTTATTTGTTGCTAAGCAAATATAACTGTGGTCCTAAGTCTTTATCAATCTTTCCAGATTTAATCTTGTAATCTAAATCCTCGAGGTTAGATATATTTTGATATAAGACATCATAACTGACCTCAGAAGCGTTTTTCATCATATAATAAACTCTACCACTAGAATAACTGAAAAACTTCTCTATGTCGGCTTTTCCATACCCAATGCTTAGCAATGATTTTGTATAAAGGATCTCTAAAAATTTAGAACCGATAACAGATAAAATCTGTGTTGATTTAACATTATGCTCCACTAAATCATAATAAACTTTAAAAATCTTTTCTTGGTTCTTTTCTAAGATTGCATTTACGAGTTCAAAGATGTTATCTTCAATCTCACGACTAACCACTTGAAAAACGATCTCTGCGTTAATCTCTTTCATTCCATAGGAGAAATAGATTAACTTTTGTAACTCGTTATTGAGATTGTCCATATTAATATTAGCGCGGTTGATAAATTGCGTTAATGCATAAGATTGGATTTTTAAGTCATGTTTAGCGAGTTCTTTTTTTACATAATCGTAAACATCAAAACCTTTATCGTTGATTGGAAATTTTTTAGAAATTGTATTCTTAGTCAAGTATTTGACCAATTTGCTTTTGAAATCCAAATTATCCGCTCTTACTTGAATAACCATTACTGTTTGATCTAGTTTCATTTCACAAAAACTAATAAGTTTGTCAGCTTCTGAATCATTAATGTTTTGTTCCCCGGTTAAGAACTTAGCATTTGTAATAACAATTCCTTTCCTATCAGCCAAAAAAGGTAAAGTCATGGCGCTGGTAACTGCGTTATCAACACCCTCTTCTTCACCATCATATACTTCAATTGTCGATAAATCGATTTCGTTTTCTTTGAAAACCAAATCGGTTTCTTTTTTTATTAGGAAAAGATCTTCTCCATAAAACAAATAACAATTTCGGTTCATTCAAATTGACTCCTAAAGTTTAAGAAATCTTACTGTTACTATTATATCAAATAATCTGATATTTGTGCATAAGTCTCTTAAATTAAAAATAATAAGCTCTCCTTTTCTCAAAATAAAAGCTGTCAATTATTCTAATATTTAAAATTGGAATATAATTAAATGTTATCGTCCCAAACTCATCGGTTCTAAAGATTCGGTAGTTTCTCTCTTTAAGATTGCTTATCACTTCTTCTGAAGGATGTCCGTAATAATTGGCGCCTACAGATATTAATGCTAATTTACTACTTAAAGCATCTAAAAAGGCCGGACTTGATGAAGTATCAGAACCATGATGTGCGACTTTTAAAACATCTAATTCGAAAATATAATTACTAATAATTTCGGCTTCAACTTCGCTTTCAATATCACCGGTAAATAACCAATAATCAATTCCGATTTTTCCATAAAGAACCAATGAATTATTGTTTTCATTTTCACTTTTTGACTCATTGATGTTAGTTAATAAAAGATTATCACATCCAAACGAGTCTCCTCTATTAAGAACAGTCTGTTTGAAATCACTAAACTCAGAAGACACTTGATTAACTAACAGATGCTTAACCTCTAAATTGTTTAAAATATCACGTGCTTCTCCGTAATGATCATCATGCATATGTGTTATAACAAGATAATCAATATTATCAATGTTGTTGTTTTGAAAATACTTGATCAAACTGTCATAATCATCGCTTTTTCCAGTATCAATTAAGATATCGCAAGTATTATGATGGATATGGATTGCTTCAGCTTGATTCACATCAATCATTCTTACAAAAGTTGATGGGACAAAAAAATGATAATTCCATGTCACAAAAACCGACACAAAACAACCTAAAGCAAAATACTTTTTCTTTTCAATCCTAAAGAATACTAGATATCCCAGCAGGGATAAATAATATATGCAAATTAACCAAGTAAAACTAAAGTGAAATTTTAAATACAGATTAAATCTGACTGAAAGTTCAATCAGATCTTCAAAGCCAATTATAAAAACTTCATATAATTCATTTAAGGGTATAATCAAGATGATAAAGGCCATTGGTAAAAGAATTACACTGACAAAATAAACAAATATAACATTATAAAAAATATTCAAAACACCAAAACTACCGTTTAGATTCATGATGATTGGTAGACTAACTAAATTCGCAAGAATTCCTATTTTCATCACTTGAACGTTTTTTTCTTTAGAACTGAATATATCTCCTCCTAATATGATTGAAAAACTAATCAAGAATGATAAAACAAAACCGATATTAAAAATTAAATATGGATTGAACATCAAAAATCCAATCATAATAAAAGTTAGATAATCAGTATTACTAAAATTGTTATCACTTTTCCTTAATAGACAAATACTCAACAAAGAAGCCCTCATTATCGAAAGTAAGAACCCAGTGATTATATTGTATATTAATAGGCAAGAAACTAGAATTACATTCTTAGTTTTAGTCTTCAAGAAAAACCGTTTTAAAATAGCGTTTATCGCTACTACTATCAAACTCAGATGCATCCCAGAAACCGCAAAAAGGTGGCTTATTCCAATCTTTCTCGATCCAGTAACAATATCTTCATCCAAACCTTCTTTATCGCCTAAGATGAATAATTTTAAGTAAGTTGAAACATCTTCGTCATAATTATCATCAAAATACTTTTTCAAGGAATCAGGAATCATTTGAATTACTTTTTTTTGGTTTATAACTTCAATACTAGTTACATTATATTGACCTAAAATATTGTTAGCTTTTAAAAATCTTTGGTAATCAAAACCAAACATGATATTCTTTTGGTCACTTAAAATTCTTTGTCCTTCAAATACAATTTCCATTCCTAACTTCAAATTACTTGAGTCGTTAACATATAAATAATATTTACCATTATTAGAAATTGTAAGACGATCCTCATCGATCGCAATAATTACACCAGAATTTACTTCTTGAAAACTATTATAAATAGGCAATCTTAGATTTAAGATTGCCATTAATATTAAACTATAAATAAGTAGATTTCGACTTTTTTTAAATAGAAAAAACAATTCAACTAAAAGTAAGACAATAGCTAGATAAGATGTTCTTGTTAAAAGATATAATACCGCTACTAAAGCTAGATGAATAAACTTAGAACTATCAAACAGTAATATGGTCTTTAATCGCTTCATAAACACTTTGTTTTATCCCAGGAACCAACATAATTTCTTCAATCGTTGTGAAGTATCCGTTCTCAATTCGATAGTCAATTATTCTTTGACCATAAATCTCACCAATACCTACAAGTTCCATCAATCTTTCCAAACTCGCAGTGTTAATATTTATCAAATCACTTTCTAGGTCAGAATTACCGTCTTCGTTATTTGTGTTTGCCGGAATAACCACAACACTTCCTAAGACTAAAACCTGATCATAATTAATTGCACTGGCTTTAGCGGTATCCAGCAATCCTCCAGCTAGATTTATAAGTTCCATGACTGTAATATTTTCATCCACATAATAAACATTTGGATACTTAACTTCACCTCTTATTGAAACATAGATCTTTTCTACTGCAGGTAATTCTTTAATCACGATATAATCTCCATTGACTAGCACTTTAGTAAATTGAAGCTTTTCTGTATCGGCATTTTCCGTAAGCCCACCAGCGATAGTTATCAATTCATTCAACACTGTTCCCTCATTAACTTCATAATAACCTTCGTTTCTAACTTCTCCGCCGATAAACACTCTAATTTTTGCTTCATTAAAAATCCTTGGAACTTCAATAATCATTCCATCACTTACAACTTGAGATAGGTTCATACCCGATGTATCAGCACTTGCCTTTAATCCTCCAGCCTCTTCGATGCATTCATAAACTCTCTTTCCGGCCTCCACTCGATAAACTCCAGGATAATTAACTTCTCCCTTGATGTCTACATATAAATATCTAATTAAATCAACAATTTCAGTTGTCGTGTGATAAAAATCTTCTTCAATCTTTCTTGGTATAATAACCGAACTATTGCCAAGAACCAATTGGGCTTGGTTGATCATACTCATATCAGCCTTTTCAGTTAATCCTCCAGCCTTATCTATCAATGACCTTAAAATCTCACCTTCATAAATCATATACACCCCCGGGAACCTTACCTCACCCTTTATCTCTGCATAAACCTTTGATTCAGTTTTTATTTCACTTGTAGTTTGAATGACATTTAAAGGCTGATAGACCCCGGTTACTGTATCTTCTTGCTTGTTAAAATACATAAATCCAGCTATACCAATGACAATTAAAAAATAACTAATATACTTTTTCATATAATCACCTCACTTTTTAAAAATATTACTTCCTTGAGGTGTTTATTCTTTAAAAAAAAGACCAGAAATTTTATTCTGATCTTTCGCTTTTTTGAACTACATAAATTGTTCTTTCCGGTAATTCCTTTTTTTCTAAAACTTTAAATCCAACTTTATGTAAAATAGTCTCATAGTTTTCCATCTCATGAGTTTGTTCGTAAATTTTAACTTCTTCAGAACTTTCCTCACCATTAATCGTTATTGTGTGAACGATGCTATGTTCTTTATCGCCCTTGTGACTTTCCCAATGAAAATGATAATCTTCATCATCTTCAACATAACCGTCAAAAGCGTCAATAAATTCTACCGATAAAACATCAAAGATAAAAACCCCATTATCTAAAAGGCTATTGTAAATATTGGTAAAACCAAATTCAACATCTTCTAAATCCGATAAATGATTAATAACGTCCATTGAAGCAATAATTACGTCAAACTCAAAATCAATTGGATCTAACATATCATAAATTGCTATTTCAAGTTCTACATCTTCTTCCTTAGCTCGGTAGTCGACAATATTTAACATTTCTTCAGATAAATCAGTAGCTACAACATCGAAACCTTGTTTAGCAAACTCAATTGCTAAATTACCAGTTCCGCAACCGATATCCAAAAGGCTGCCTAGTGATGAATACTTATTTACTAAATCGAGATATTCTTGATAAACAACTTCATCTATAAACGAGTCATAGAAGGTCGCTAATAAATCATACTCCATATCATACATCTTTTATTCCTCAACTTGTTTTCTTTCAAAAAACAATTTTTCTATTTGATAATAATCTCTCTCATCTTTATGCATAACATGAACGATTACATCCTCTAAATCAACCAACAACCAACGGTTATCAGTTCCGCCTTCAACCCTAATGTTATCCTCCGGAAAAGCTTGTTTTAAATGGTTGATAGCCGCATGAACCTGTCTTTCGTTTGAAGCGGTCGCAATTACTTGATAATCAAAGAACGGAGAGAAATCCTGGAAATCATAAATATAAATGTCCTTCAATTTTAAAGCTGATAAAGCTTCTTTAATTTTCTTTAATTTTTCCGTCATTCAATACCTCCAAATTTTCATATGCTTCTATAGCTTCCGTAGTAAGTTTAGAAACTCTACGGTTATTTTTAATTAAATAGTTTTCTGTTTCTTTCATGATTAAATAAGTTGCCAAATCAAGATTTTTATAAGCTGTCTCTTTAATGTAATCCTCAACAAAATCTCTAGATTCTTCAATGAAGTCAGCTACAAAAATAACCTTTTCTAAAACGCTCATATTCACTCTGCCGCTGCAGTGATAAGTGATTGCATTTAAAATATCTTGATCTGTCACGTTAAATTTAGTGCGAGCGAGTGCGGATGCAGAATATGCATGAAGACAAGGTTTCGGAACATCTTTAAGTTCATCTTCAGAAAACATCTTACTCGCTAAATCTATATTTTCTTGAAAAGTTTTATTTTTAGTTGAATCATGCATAAGTGCTGATATCTTAATTTTTTCTTTATCAACACCAAATATTTCTCCTAAATCAAGCGCTACTTCCAAAACAGCTAAGATATGCTTCAACCTCGATTGATTGTGGAGAAATTGGTTTTCTAAAAATTCATATATATTTACAATTGTTTTTTCTGTCATATAATCGCTAACCGTGTATAAACACCAACAACAAATGGCGCATAAGCTCTAACACAGAAAGGTGCTCTTAATGTTACAAATCCTAAACCACTAAAGACGATATCATATTTTTGATTATCCCTAACTCTGAATTCATG
>CAZMMT010000022.1:0-9360 GCA_964567465.1 uncultured Candidatus Izemoplasmatales bacterium
ATATTGAAACCGATTCTTTCTAATTCAAGCACTATATCTCTACGACAGTCTCCAGATCCGTCAATTGGTGATAGATCAAAATATCCACCATGATCGATTGGATTTAGAGTAACATTACCAGACTCATCAAGTTTGAATAAGAAGAACTCAGGTTCAAAACCGATGTTTAGAGTTGAAAAACCTAAATCTTTCATTCGCTTTACGATTCTTTTTAGATTTGATCTTGGATCGACGGTTGAAGCCACTCCATCTGGTGTATAAACATCACAAATTAATCTTGCGACTTTGCCATATTTTGATTCTTCCCAAGAAAGAATTAGCCAAGTATCATAATCAGGTCTTAAGTACATATCCGCTTCCATGATTCTTACAAAACCTTCAATTGAAGAGCCATCAAACATTACTTTCCCGTCCAACGCTCTTTCAAGTTGACCTACAGGAATTTCGACACTTTTTATCGTTCCGATGATATCGGTAAACATCAGTCTAATATACCTGACGTTTTCTTCTTTAGCGTTCTCTAAAATGCTATTTCTTGTATATTTTTTCATACCCTACTACCCCTTGTATATTATAAAAATTTTATTCTATTTAATAATATTGATGTATTATATAAACAAAAAGCAAATAAATCAATACATACGATTTATTTGCTTCAATTAAAACGTTTTCATATTCTTTTGTTATTCTAGTTTAAATTTAATATTTAATGAATCAATCAATCCAGAAAATGTTTTTACAAGTTTTGAATTCTTTAATGTCCAATAAGCTGCTTCAGCTAAGATTACTCCAGCGATTAAATCAATAACATAATGTTGCTTTAATGTTTGCGTTGCGATAATAATTGCTAATGATAAAACCCAAATGATGATTTTAGGTAAAATTGGAATCTTCTTATCTAATCTTAAGGCAATTATACACAACCAACTCATCAATGTATGCATTGAAGGAAGGGCGTTTCTTGGACCAGCTGCGTTATAAATCCAAACAACAATTGATTCAGTGAAAGTTAAATCAGTTCTTGGGGTTAAAAGATTGTCATTCAAAAATAGTCCTGAAGTTAATCTCCAAGCAGCAACATCTGATTGCCAGAAGAAATACCAGATACCACAAATCGTAAAAGTGATAAGTGCCATAAGAGCAATTTTATACATATTTTCTCTAGATCTAATACTGATGTAGATGAATGTCATTGCCCAAAATGGATAAGCAACTATATATGGATATATTGTCCAAGGCAAGAATGGAACTTTTTCGTTAAAACCTATAAAGATGTAAGAGTAGTCTACTCCGGGGTTACCAAAGGTTTCAGCATACCATTGATTACCAAAATAGGTAATAAACAAAAACAGCATTACTAGAGTGAAGGGGATAATAATATAGCTATATTTCTTAAAAATCATCAAGCAAATCTCCTTTTTATATTTTATACTAAAAACTATATCATATTTTAGCTTAAAAAACCATAGTTCTTGAATATGAAATTTTTGTGATGATAAGTAATTGTCATTAGTTCAAAAGTGTGATAAAATCAATTGTAATTTTAAGTGGAGGCGCACTATGTTTGGATTAAGAAGCGATGGAAAAAAAGTTAAAAATATTGACCCTTTTATGAGACTTGTTCCTCATATCATGTTTCATAGAAATGATGCAATGGTAATGCAGTTGCAAGAAATCGATTGCGAAAACATGGATAAATATATCCTTGAAAAGAGAAAAAGCGAAGGTTTAAGATTAACTTATATGGATATTTGTATGGCTTCATTTGTTAGAGTTGTATCAATGAGACCAAAGTTAAATCGTTTTATCGTAAATGGTAGAATCTTCAAACGTAATAATATCCAAATATCTTTAGCGGTAAAAAAGAGATTAACTGATGAAGCAGAAGAAACAACGATTAAGTTAACTTTTGACGGATCAGAATCAATTAAAGAAGTAATGGACAAAGTCCATAAAACTGTTAATGAAAATAAAGGCGATATAAAGAATGAAACTGACAATATAGCTAAAATATTGACTAGAGTACCTAATTTCTTTATAAAAGTTATGGTTCGGTTCTTAATGTGGTTAGATAAACATGGAATGCTGCCTAAGAAAGTTATTGATGCATCACCTTTCCATACATCGATTTTCTTAGTAAATTTGAAATCAATTAAGATGGAAACTGTTTATCATCATATTTACAATTTCGGTACAACTGGTCTTTTTGTGTCAATGGGTAAAGAAACTTTAGAACCAAGAGTTATTGACTTGGCAACTAAGGAAATTGGCGTTAAGAAGATTATGAAAATGGGTATCGTCATTGATGAAAGAATTAGTGATGGATTATATAACAGTTTAAGTTTAAGAGAATTCAAGAAAATTATGGAAAACCCATATATTCTTGATGAAAGAAATGAAAACGTTGTTCTAGACGATTAGAGGAGTGAGATTATGTTTTTATCAATTTTAGGAATAGTAGTAGGACTACTTTTTTTCCTTGTGGGATTTAGATTAGCAGCTTATCCAAGAAAGTTCATCAAAGGAATGATGAACTATAAATACAAAACTTCAGTTGAACCACAAAAAGGTGCGGTGATTGTCACCATTATTATGGGAGCAATATTGATGCTTGGCGGTTTATATTATATCGTCATTGGCGTCGTTTCCATAATTAACCCGGCATAGGTATTTTAATTTATTTTGAATTCGAATAAATATTTTGTTGTAAAAAAAATGTTTATTTGCTAAAATATTTATGGCGAGCAATTTAAAATCGCTAAATTTGTAACTTTAGGTGGTGACACTATGAACTTATTACGAATAAATAACCTAAATAAAACATTTGGCGGTAATGTGCTTTTTGACAATATTTCTTTAGAAATTAACAGCAATGAGAAAGTGGCTTTGATTGGACGCAATGGTGTCGGCAAGACTACTTTAATAAAGATGATATTAAATGAAATTACCCCAGATTCTGGGGAAATTTTTATTTTTAGGCAGGCAAAAGTAGGTTATTTATCACAAAAAATTATTGAATCTACTGATAATACTTTGATTGATGAATGCTTGATTCCTTTTAAAGAGATTATTCGGATTGAAAAAGAACTTCATCAATTAGCTTTGAATTTAGAAAATGATCATTCTGAGCTTGCTTTAAAAAGATATAGCGACAAAGAACATGAGTTTTTAATTAATGGTGGCTATGACTATTTGACTAAAGTTGATATGTTATTGACAAGATTTGGTTTTAAAAAAGAAGAATATGATCGGGTTATTGAAAGTTTTTCCGGTGGAGAAAAAACAAGGATTGCTTTTGCGAAGTTGTTAATGCTTGAACCGGATTTGTTAATTCTTGATGAACCAACTAACCATATGGATATCGAGATCATTGAATGGTTGGAGGATTATTTAAAAAGTTATCGTGGAGCGGTGCTAATTATTACTCATGATAAATATTTTATTAATAAGGTTGTTAGAAAGATTTACGAAATCGATAATCAATCAATTGAGGTTTACCATGGTAATTATGATGAGTATGAAGTTGAAAAGATTAATCGGTATGACTTGTTGCTAAAGAAGTATGAGAAGCAACAAAAACAGATTGCACACTTACAGAGTTTTGTTGATCGGTTTCGCTATAAAGCGACTAAAGCAAAGAGTGCGCAGGATAGAATTAAAAAGATTAACCGGATTGAAAGAATTGAGTTGCCAAATCGCACCTCAAATCATTTAAATATTAATTTCAAAACCAAAAGACCTACTAACGCTTATATCTTAGAGTTGAATGATTTAAGTATTGGATATGATAAGCCTTTAATCAGTAATATCGATATGAAGATGCGAGGATTTGAAAAGGTTGGTATTATCGGAAATAATGGTACTGGAAAAACCACATTGATAAAAACCATCTTAGGTGAGATTCAACCCTTATCTGGAGAATATCACTTTTTGAAAGAAATGAAGATTGGATATTTCGATCAGAACTTAAGTAACTTTAACCCTGATTTAACATTAATGGAAACAATTCATGGAATTTATCCTAGTAAAACACTTTATGAAGTTAGAAGTGATTTAGCAAAGGTAGAGTTTACTGGTGAAGATGTTTTTAAAAAGGTTAAGGTTTTGAGCGGTGGAGAACTTGTGAAATTGCAGATATTGTTATTGATGCTTTCAAGACCGGATATCTTGATTCTCGATGAACCTACCAATCACTTAGATATTGATTCTAAAAATGTAATTGAAGATATCTTTGAGGAATATGATGGTCCAATTATCTTTATTTCTCATGACCGTTATTTTATTAATAAGGTCGCTTCAAAGATAATTAAATTAGATACTTCAGCTCATATCTATGAAGGTAATTATGAAGAGTATTTGAAGTATTTAGAAAAACAGGAAAGCAATAAAGAAAAGATTAAACAAAAACCTAAAAACCTTTTTGAAGATAATGAAAAGATTAAGAAAAAGCTATTAAAAGTTATTGAAGATTTAGAAACTGAGTTACATGATTTACATCAATCGCTTTTCTTGAGTGATATCTACACTGATGTTGAAAAGTATCGGTCTCAAGAACAAATTATCAAAGAGAAGGAAGAAGAGTTAGAAACTTTATATTTAAAGTTAGAAGAATTAGATATTTTAGAGCAATAACAATTTAACTGTGCTAAAATATTATATTGGATGGAGATGATAAAATGATCGACAAAATAAAAAGCAAATTAAGAAGTGAGTTAGAAGTTAAGTTATCTAGCATTTATAATCAAGATATCAACGTGGTTGTTGAAGAACCGAAAACCACTAATTTAGGCGATATTTCAATACCGGTATTTTCAATTGTTAAAGCGGTAAGAAAACCGCTTAATGAAGTTGTGGATGTTGTGATTGAAGCGCTTGAACAATCACAAGTTTATGAGTGGTTTAAGGAAGTCAACCGTGTTGGTGGTTTTATCAATCTTACATTCGATCGTTTAGTTTTTTCCAAAGAAGTAATTTTAGAAGCAGCTAATGTAATAAGTACAAAATATGAAATTGGTAAAGACAAAACTGTCTGTATCGATTACTCGTCTCCGAACATCGCTAAGCCATTTTCTGTGGGACATTTACGTTCTACAATTATTGGTCATGCGATAGGCAATATTATGGAGAAGTTAGGCTATAAAGTTGTAAGGATTAATCATTTGGGAGATTTTGGAACTCAATTTGGGAAAATCATTTATGCATACTTGAACTATGGAGACAAAGCAAAAGTAGATGAAAATCCAATTGAAGAATTAGTTAAACTCTATGTTGAATTCCATGAGTTAGCTAAGGAAAACCCGGAGATTGAAGATAAAGCTAGAGAGATTTTTAAGGAACTAGAACTTGGTAATCCTGAGTACAATAAACTCTGGGAACATTTCCGTGAAGTTTCTTTACAAGAATACATGAAAGTTTATAAAATGTTGGATGTTTACTTCGATTCATATAACGGCGAAGCTTTTTATAATGACAAGATGCAAGCGGTAGTAGATGAACTTAAAGCGAAGAATTTGCTTAAAAAAGATGAAGGAGCGATGATTGTCGATTTAGGAGAAGATATGCCACCGGCATTGATTCAAAAAAGCGACGGATCAACACTTTACATAACTAGAGATTTAGCAGCGCTTTTCTACCGTAAAAACACTTATGATTTTGATGAGGTTTTATATGTTGTTGGGAATGAACAAAAACTTCATTTCGAACAACTAAAAGCTGTTGTTAAAAAGATGGGTTATGAATTTTATCAAGATATCCATCATATTAATTTCGGACTTGTTCTTCAAGACGGCAAGAAAATGTCGACGAGAAAAGGGAAAATAGTTAAATTAGAAGATGTTTTAAAAGAAGCATCGAATCTTTCTTTGGCTTATATTAATGAGAAGAACCCTGATTTAGCGAATAAAGAAGAGATTTCCGAAAAAATTGGGGTATCAGCGATAATCTTTAACGATCTAAAAAATTACCGTACTAATGATGTTGAGTTCAATTTAGAAGACATGGTTAATTTTGTTGGACAAACTGGACCATATCTACAATATACATCGGTAAGAATCAGCTCAGTTTTAGAAGAAAATGAGTATGATGATAAATTAATCAATTTTGAACTATTTATGACTGATCATAGTTTTGACCTCATCAAAACTATCGCTCAGTATGAAGAAATATTAATTAAAGCCAAGAATGAATATTCGCCTTCAGTATTAGCGAAGTATTTATTGAATTTGGCTAGTTATTTTAACACTTTTTATGCCAAGGAAAAAATTATGGTAAGTGATGAAATCGAAAGAAATACTAAACTTACTTTGATTTCAATCATTAGAAATATCCTTGATGAGGGCATGAAGTTATTGGGTATGCAGGTTATCAGGAGAATGTAAACTTGCTTTGGAGGATTTTATGGAAGACACAAAAAATATACAAAAACCAAAGCGGCATATAATGCATAATTTAGGTCTCATGTTTAAATGGATGGGATCTAGTTCATGGCTATTAATACCGGCTTTGGGTTCGCTTTTTATAGTATCATATTTAAGAACTTTGACACCGCTTTTTGGTCAACATATTATTGATGAAATCCTAGGATTTAGCGATGGAGGTTCAAAACTACCAAGTTTCTTTGCGAACTTGATAGCGGCTGACACAATTTCAAAACAGTTATTATTGTCAGCGATTTTAATTATTGTATTAGCATTTATTAGAGCTTTGTTTATCTTTGCTCAAAGAGCTGTTTCAGGAGTCTTTTCTGAAAGAATAGCTTATGATTTGAGGAATAATTTATATAAGAAGTTACGAGATGCTGATTATTATTTTCATTCACATTCAGAGACTGGTGATATAATCCAACGTTGTACTACTGATGTGGAAATGTATAAGAGATTTATCTCTGAACAAAGCATTGAAGTTGCGAGACTTGTTTTATTAGTTTCGTTATCAATTTATCAGATGTCAAGAATGAATATGACAATCATGTGGGTTTCATTGGTGATTGCACCAGTACTATTAACCAGTGCGGCTTTATATTTCAGAAAAGTTGAAAAGATGTTCAATGAAATCGAAAAAAATGAAGCAATCATGACTACACATGTTCAGGAAAATATTAGTGGTGCTAGAGTTGTAAAGGCATTTGCTAATGAAGCATATGAAGTAGAAAAATTTAGAAAACTGAATCGTAATTTTACAGATTCTGATTTTGGATTAGTTAAGAAAATGGCGATTTTCTGGAGTTCAACTGATTTTATATCATTTATCCAGTTCTTTATTATTGCGATTATCGGAATCGTTTATGCTTCTAGAGGAATCATTTCCGTTGGAGTATACACTGCGTTTTTAGCTTATGCCGGTAATATTATTTGGCCGATGCGACAACTTGGAAGACTTGTAGGGGATTTTTCAAAAACCGTAGTATCAATTTCGCGTTTAGATCATATTATTTCTAACGAAGGCGAATACGTCGGCGAAGAAGGAAAACTTACACCGGAGATTAAAGGAAATGTTGAGTTTAAAAATGTTTCTTTCAAATTCCAAGATTCAAAAGAAGATCAAATTATCGATATTAACTTTGAAGTTAAACAAGGTGAAACGATTGCGATTATTGGTAAGACTGGTTCTGGTAAGAGCACGATGATGAATTTGTTGATTAGATTACTAGACTATCAAAAAGGGCAAATCTTGATTGATGGTATTGAAATTAAAGAAATCGAAAAACATTATTTAAGAAAGAATGTTGGGGTTATATTACAAGAACCATTCTTGTTCTCAAAATCAATCGAAGATAACATTAAGATTTCTGATGCAAATTCAGATATTGCTAGAGTATCAAACGTAGCCAAGATTGCGAAAGTTCACAATGATATTATGAACTTCGAAAAAGGTTATGAAACTTTGGTCGGTGAAAGAGGAGTTACACTTTCAGGCGGTCAAAAACAACGGGTTGCGATAGCGAGAATGCTACTTAGACCAAAACCAATTCTTGTATTTGACGATAGCTTATCAGCTGTCGATACCGAAACTGATATTCAAATCAGAAGAGCATTAAATCAAGAATGGAAAGAATCAACTGTCTTTATTATTACCCATAGAATAACTACAGCTTCAGAAGCTGATAAGATTATTGTTATTGAAGATGGAAAAATTAAAGAGGCAGGAAAACATGAAGAATTAATAAAACGAAATGGTTTATATAAAAATATTTGGGAAATACAATCTCAGATAAATTTCCAATTAGAAGAGGATGGTGAGGACAATGAGTGATTATCTTCATGATGAAGAGAACTTCACATCCCAAAAGTTTGATTGGGTAGTATGGAAAAAGATTTTTGCATTTATGAAACCGCTGAAAAAGGCGGTTATCCTGGGAATGTTAGCGATTATAGTTTTAGCAGTTACGGATATTATTTATCCTTATATCTCCGCTTTTGCGATTGATGATATCATTAGACCTAATGAAGGTTTAGCAACGCCAGATTTTTCAAAATTACCACTTTTAATAGTTTATTTTATGGCGTTTATGGTAGTTCAAGCAACAATGGTTTATGTGTTTATTATCTTTGCTGGTAAGGTTCAAACAGAGCTTGCTTTCAGCATTAGAGAAAAAGCATTTAATCACTTACAAGAATTACCGTTCTCATATTATGACCGTACTAGAGTTGGTTGGATTATGGCGAGAATGACTTCAGATTCAAGAAACCTAAGTGAAATATTGTCTTGGGGTTTAATCGATTTAGCATGGGGAGTTTTCTTGATGGTGTTCTTAACGCTTTTCATGTTCATCATCAACTGGAAGTTAGCTTTAGTTGTTATTGCACTTGTTCCAGTTTTAACGGTGGTGTCGATATTCTTTAGAAAGTATATCTTAAAAGCTTACCGTTCAATTAGAAAAGTTAACTCAAAAATTACTGGTGCTTATAATGAAGATATTACCGGTGCTATCACTTCAAAGACCTTAGTTTTGGAAGAACAAAACTATAATGAATTTGATATGTTGACATTTGATATGAAGCGTCAATCAATTAGAGCCCATTTATTACAAGGCGTATATTTCCCAATTATGTTGTTTATAATCTTTATTGGTATCGCTCTTGTATATTATGTTGGTGGTAACATGGTAATAGATCCAATAGCGCCAATTAGTGTAGGTACCTTATGGTTGTTTACAAACTATGTTTGGCAGTTCTTTGACCCTGTTAATAATATTGCGAACTTTTATGCTCGTTTCCAACAAGCTCAAGCATCAGCGGAAAGAATAGTTTCTTTAATTGAAACTGAAGCTGATATCACTGATAGAGCTGATGTTATTGAAAAATATGGAACAATTTTCGATTATAAAAAAGAGAATTTTGAAGATTTAATCGGTGATGTTGA
>CAZMMT010000022.1:9460-10576 GCA_964567465.1 uncultured Candidatus Izemoplasmatales bacterium
CCACATTTATTTAGCGGTAGCGTAATGGAAAACATTAGATATGGTAAACTTACAGCGACAGACGAAGAAGTTATCGAAGCTGCTAAGGCTGTTGAAGCACATGGATTTATTATGAAGTTTGAAGACGGATATAATACTGAGTGCGGCGAAGGTGGATCAAGATTATCAGTTGGTCAAAAGCAGTTAGTATCTTTTGCTAGAGCGATTTTAGCTGATCCAAAGATTTTAATCTTGGATGAAGCCACATCAAGTGTTGATACTGAAACAGAACAATTGATTCAAAATGCAATTAACAAATTACTAAAAGGAAGAACTTCCTTTATCGTGGCGCATCGTTTATCAACGATTGTTCATAGTGACGTCATTTTAGTTTTAGAAGATGGTGAAATCATCGAAAGTGGCACACACAGAGAATTAATCAAAAAGAATGGTGCTTATCACAAACTCTATACTAACCAATACTCTGAGGAGATGTTGGAACTTTCAATCAGATAAACCTGCATTTAATTGCAGGTTTTCTTTTTTTAATGATATAATATTTTTATTAGAGGTGAACTGTATGAAATTACCAGCTTTTATCGACTCACATTTACATATGTTGGGTATTGGTTATTATCAAGAAATCATTGATTTAAAATCCACTAAATCGATTGAAGAAATTATTGAATTAGTCAAAGATAAGGACTTGCCTTTTTTAGTTGCTAGAGGGTTTAATCAACAGAGTTTAAAAGAAAAGAGAATGCCCATAAAACAAGATTTTCAAGCGATTGATAAACCTTTAATTTTGTTTAGGATTTGTGGGCATGTGGCAGTGGTTAATCAAGTGATGTTAGACTTGATGGGGATTGATGAAACATCAACTCAAGTAGAAGGTGGAAGTTTTGATTATAACACTGGAATTTTTACCGAAAAAGCGCTTGGTTTAATCTATAATAAAATTCCTGAACCTTCGAAAGAAGACTTAAAAAGATATTTGATTACCGCAAACAAAATCTTGATTAGTCAGGGAATCACTAAAGTAGCTAGTGATGATTTTTCCTCTTTTAATGTACCTTATGAATTGGTTATCGAAGCGATTAATGAAGTTGATGAGATGGGTATGTTAGATGTTGAAAT
>CAZMMT010000022.1:10676-14265 GCA_964567465.1 uncultured Candidatus Izemoplasmatales bacterium
AAATGGGATGGATTCTGTTATTCACGCTATCGGGGATCAAGCGGTAGATCAAGTTATAAGAACCTTTAAGAAAGTTCAAGAAGAACATCCTAGAAAAAGTGAAGGTAACGCCATTATCCATGCTCAGCTAGCCACAAAATCACAAATCGAAAAGATGGCAAAAAACGGAATTGGTGCAATCGTCCAACCAATTTTTATCAATACCGATATTAGAGTTATAGAGGATAGAATTGGCAATAGAAAAAATGATTCTTATCTTTTTAAGACTATGTCATTAAAGACTAATACGGGATTTTCAACGGATTCTCCCGTTGAGAATGTTAATCCATTTGAAAATCTATATGTCGCAGTTACAAGAAAGTCGATTGATTTTCCTGAGTATGAAAGTTTCTTGAAAGAAGAAGCTTTTAGTATTGAAGAAGCAATTAAAGCTTATACTTTGGATAATTTAAGATTTGTCTATGATGAATCTCATGATGATTATATCGAAATCGATCGAGATATCTATAATATTCCTATGGAAGAAATTAAGGATATTAAAGTTTTAAAGGTAATTAAAAACGGTAGAGAAATTTACTCTATTTAGATAAATTTTATCTTTGCTTTTTTAGAAAAATTGTGTATAATTAATATTGCTATGCCGGTATGGTGAAATTGGTAGACACGTTGGACTCAAAATCCAATGCCCTTAAAAGCGTGTCGGTTCGAGTCCGACTACCGGTACCAATATAAAAACAAAAGACGATTAAATCGTCTTTTATTTGTTTATTAGGATTAAAGTTTTTAGTATTTGATAGGCTTTATCGATTACATTTGCACATTTATTTAATTCATCTCTAAGGATGGGTTTAATTGCTTTGCAATCATTTGAAGAAAAGTCTTTTTCTGTTTTCTCCTGAAACTCAATTACTAATTTCTTTAATTTGTCTTTATCAGTAAACATTATAGATAAAACCGCAACACCTCCGGTTACGACGCCACACACACTTTCTCTACACATCCCACCACCAAATCCAGACATGATTCTTATATGAGATTCGTCTAAATTTAGATTAAATTCATCATTAGCTATTAAGAGCATGGTTTCTGCACAGTTGAAGCCTTGTTCTAGGTAGTATTTCCTTACTAAATTATTCATTCTTGTTCTCCTTAAACCATTCAATGGTGTTTTTTAATGTGAAAGGTATTGGTGTTGGATTTGTTTTAAGAATATTGATCATTTTCTTGTTATTGAAGTTATGTTCAGTTAAAAGCGCTTTAATCATGACTTTATATTTTGGGATAATTAAAGAAAAGAACTTAACTAGATAAACAGGTATTTTAATAGTGATAACTTTTCTATTTAAATTGGAAAATATCAACTTATACATTTTATATAAACTGATATATTCGCCACTTAAGATAAAAGACCCAGTTATATTATTTTTAATCGCATTAAATACTGCTTTTGAAACATCTTGTACATCAACGAAATTATAACCGCCATGGAAGTAAAAACAAATTCGTTTTCTAAAACATCTTTTAATTTCTTTACCGACAGCGGAAGGTTTGAAATCGTTGATGCCAATAACGGCTGAAGGATAAAGAATTAAGCATTTAAGATTATTTTCTTTGCTAAGCATTAGCAAGTAATTTGTTGCTTTAGCTTTTGATCTTTGATAGTAGCCTTCTAATGAATTAACTTCAATTTCTTCAGGTTCTGATAAGTTATAGTCTCCATTAGTGATACAATCAGTAGAAGAGGTGTATACTAAATAGATAGATTTTTCTAAACAAAAATCCGCTATCATTTTTACGCCTTCATAATTAATTTTAGCTGTCATTTCTTCTTGATCATTTTTTAGATTAATATAAGCAGCTAAATGAATTAAAGTATCGTTTTCCTGCAAGTTAGAATTAAGGAAATCATAAGAAAAAACATCACCGATGATGATCTTGTCTTTAAATGGTTCAATTGACTTTGAGGTTTGTCTTGCAAGGATTCTGAAATCTAGTTTCTCTTCATGAAGTTTTCTTACAAGATTATTGCCGATATGGCCAGTAGCTCCAGTTATATAAATCATATTTTCTTCCTTATCACTAGAAATATTATATCACTTTTAAAAAATTGTTTGTTTTTATTTGTTAAAAAGTTCATATCTAATGTATAATATTACTTAATTAGGGGGTATTACTAATGGAACATAAAAAATTAGATTTAGTTAAAGATTTAAAGAATAAGAATCCCAAACTTTTAAAGTTATTGATTGGGTTTGACGGATTTGTTGATGAGATAATTCATGTCGTGGATAAGAGAATTGACAGTGAAAATTTCAAGCGAATTGAAACGATTGAAGATTTGGCAAAAAGAATTCAAAAAGCAAGTGGGTTATCTACTAACATTGAATTAGTGCCAGTTGTTAAAAAGATTGGTGGAAACGGCCCAATCATGTGTAATGCGATGAGTGGTACTGGCGCCGATATTACTTATATTGGTTCCTTAGGATATCCAACGTTAAATGACGTATTTCATGATTTAGAGAAAAAAGTTAAAGTATATACAATTGAAAATCCAGGTCATTCAGACGCTTTAGAATTTAATGATGGAAAACTAATTTTAGGTAAAATGAGTTCTTTGGTCAATGTCACTTATGAACAATTGATTAACGTTGTTAAAGAAGAAGCGCTTAAAGAAATGATTGGTGATATTGATATGTTCGCTACCGTCAATTGGAGCATGCTTCCGAATATGACCGATCTTTGGCGGAAATTATTGAAGAATATTATCAAAGACCTACCGAAGAAAAACATGAGACCATTTATGTTTATCGATTTAGCTGATCCGGAAAAAAGAGAAAGTGCAGAAATTATTGAAGCATTAAATCTTTTAAAAGAGTTCAACAGTTATTTTAGAGTAGTATTAGGTTTGAATAAAAAAGAGGCCTACGATGTGGCTAATGTTTTAGATTTGTTTGATGATTCAAGTTTAAGAAATATGCAGGTTTCATTAGAAGATTTAAATCAAGCATTATATAAATACTTAGACATTCACGCCGTAGTAATTCATCCAGTTGATAGATCTTGTTGCGTTGTTGAGGGAGAGTTCTTTGAAGAAACTGGTCCTTATGTTGAAAAACCGAAATTAACAACCGGTGCCGGTGATAATTTCAATGCTGGATTTATGTTGGGATTGCTGCTTGATTTAAAACCGGATCAAGCGTTATTAACGGGTATGTCAACTAGCGGTTATTATGTTAGAAACGCTAGAAGTCCTGAGTTTAATGAACTTATCGAATTTATTGGTGATTGGGAAAATAATTTAATCTAGATTCTAGATAAAGTAAAGGGAGCTAAAAATTCAGCTCCCTTTTTTGTTAATCTTAGTCTTCTCTTTTACGTAGTTCTTTGTCTAGCATAAAGATGCCATTGTTGCTAATCATCTTAACTTTGTCGATAAGTTCTGAGAAGTTTGCTTCCTCTTCAACTTGTTCGTCAATGTACCAGTTTAATAAACTGATTGTTGCGTAATCGCTAATTTCAATAGCCATTTTCATAAGGTTGTTGATTCTTCTTGTAACTTCTTTTTCATGATTAAGTGAAATTTCAAGAA
>CAZMMT010000023.1:0-14206 GCA_964567465.1 uncultured Candidatus Izemoplasmatales bacterium
ATCTTGATTTTTATTGAAAAGCTCTTTGTCAAATAGACTAGGTTTGATATCAGAAGCGTATTCTGTGCCCATATAAAGCATTGCGGCTCCTTTTTGCATAAACATGAAGGAAACCCAGTTCTTAATCTTGTCAACGTCATTATTTACTCTTTTAGCAATTCTTTCGATGTCATGATTTTCAATATTATGTAATTTAACATAATTCTTAGGATATATTTCATCCTGTCTTATTAAACCTTCAAGATATGGCCTTAAACTAATAGAACCATTTAAGTATCCTTGCATATATGGTTCGATGTCATAATCATATGCCATATCAAAGACTTGATACATCTCTGATTCTGATGCACAATCATATCCTTGATCGCGCATATGCTTACAATGACCACCATGAACGGATTCGCTTAACCAGACGAATTTAGGATTAACTTTTTTGATTTGCTTTCTCGCTAATTTCCAAAACTCAATCGGAACCATGCTAGCAACATCACATCGATACCCATCCACTCCAAGTCTTGAATAAAAGACTAAAATATTTAACAATTCAAACCAGAGATTTTTATCCCTTGTATAGTCTAAGTCATAAACATCCCACCAATCGCCTACACGATTGCTGATTTCATTGTTTTCATTCCTAAAAAACCACTCTGGGTGTTCTTTAAGAAATACTGAGTCTCTTGATGTATGATTAAAGACTATATCCATCATAATCTTCATCTTCTTTGCATGAACAGCGTCTACTAATCTTTGAAACTCTGATAAACCACCTAATTCATCTCTTACTTTTGAGTAATCTTGAATTGAATAAGGACAACCTAAACTTCCTTTTTTATTCTTTTCACCAATTGGATGAATTGGTAGTAGATATATATAATCAACTCCTAAAGATTTTATTCTGTCTAAATCATCAATTACATTTTGAAATTTGCCTTCTTCGCTAAAATTCCTAACATAAATTTGGTAAATTACCAAATTTCTTAATTTAATACTTGTATTTTTCATATTAAACCTCCAACTAAACATTTTACTACATTTTACTCAAAAAGTCCAATTATAGCCTTATCTTTAAATTATGTAACCTAAATGAAACATCAATCTATCTATATATGTAACAAGTTACACATTTTTAAACAAAAGCCTTTAAAATTAACAAAAAAGTAGGTATAATCTAAATATAAAGGATGTGATTTAATGGCAACGATTAAAGATGTAGCGAAAAAAGCTCATGTAAGTGTCGCGACCGTTTCTAGAGTTATCAACCAAAAAGGTTATGTTAACGAAGAAACTAAACAACTAGTTTTACAGGCTATCGAAGAATTAAACTACGTTCCAAATGAACTTGCTAGATCATTGTTTCAAAAAAAATCACATATAGTAGCTGTTATGATGCCCCATTTAACATCATATTATTTTTCCGATCTTTTAGAAGTTATCGAAGACGAAACTATTAACTCGAACTACCGTTTAATGATCTGCAATTCCAAAGACGACCCTGATAAAGAAAGCAAATACTTAAAAATATTCGACCAATATAATGTTGATGGAATTATATTGATTTCTAATACCCATAGAATAAATGATTATCTTGCTTTAAATATACCGATTATTGAAATTGATCATAATTTAAGTGATGAAATACCTTCAATCACTTCAAATAACTTTCTTGGTGGAAAACTAGCTGCGGAAAAGTTAGTTAACAGTGGCTGTAAGAATATCATTCACTTTAGAGGACCATCTGGACTAGTTACTGTTCAAGACCGCACTTCAGGATTTCAATCAGTTTTAAAAGCAAAGGGAATTGAAACTCACACTTATGATCTAGCATTCATTTCTCCTGATCCTTTAGATATTGAAAGTAAAATTAATGCTCACTTAGATGTTGACGGCATATTCTGCGATTCCGATATAATTGCGATTCTTGCAATCCAATCTCTTAAGAGAGCTAACAAAAGAGTTCCTGAAGATGTTCAAGTTATTGGCTTTGACAATATTCAACTGTCAAGCATGTTAGAACCAAAACTTACTACTATCGAGCAATCCACAGAAGCGATTGGTAAAGCTGCCTTAAAATCGATGATGAAACTTATTAACGGTGAAGAGTTAGATTACTTCCACCAAACCATTGATGTTAAATTAATTGAAAGATCTACAACAAAAAAAGTCTTCTAGTAGAAGACTTTTTCTATTTTTAAAAGTGCTTTTTTCATTTCAACACCACCATTAAACTGACCGATGTCTCCTGACTTTTTTACAACTCGATGGCAAGGTATAATTAATGGTAGCGGATTATTTTTACAGACAGTCCCAACTGCTCTAACTGCGTTAGGATGGCCAGAATTGATAGCTAAATCAGAATAACTCCAAGTTTTTCCAAACGGAATTCTTTTCATCGTTGATAAAACATCTTTAAAAAATGTTGTACCTTCAATCTCGATTGGAAACGAAAATTCTGTTCTTTTATTACTGAAATATTCTTCGATTTCTTTTTGAGCAATTAATAAAACCTCATTAGGTTCATCTTGATAAAAAACATCAGAGTCAATTATGATTTTGATGATTTTATTATTTTTACTGAACAAAGAAGTGATACCAAAACTTGATTTGAAGCTATATCTTATCATATACATACTCCTTTAAAAATGATTTAACATTTTCTATATATTTTTCTGTATCACTAAAATAGGAATAAGCATGTGTCGCATTTCTATCCGCAAGAAATAATTTCTTATTACTATTATATGCCTCATACATCTCAACTGAATGATGATATCCAATCAACTTATCTTGTTTACCGTGGATAAACATTATTGGGATTTTCGATTCTTTAATTGCTTTTATCGGTGAAACATCTTCTAAAGAAAATCCAGCGATAAGTTTTACAAAGAAATTTATAAAGTAGAAACTGAATTTTGGTAAATGAGATCTAGATAGTCTTTCCAACAGAAATTTCTTAAAATCATTATATCCACAGTCACTTATACAAAACTTAACTCTTGTATCTAATTCTTGCTCCAAAAGTATAGTTGCCGCTCCCATGGACTCGCCATATGTACCTAGGAAAATATCATTCCCAAACTCATTATAAATCTCAGTAATAATATCGTACAAATCATACTTTTCAAAGTAACCAAGTGTAGTGTTATTACCACCGCTAGCTCCGTGATATCTTTGATCATAGATAATAACATTAAAGCCTTCTTCAAACATCATCTTAGCATACTTAATTGAACCATAGTGGGTATAGGTATGTCCATGAGCGATGACAATAAACTTTTTTGTACTTTCTTTTTGTAAGAAATAATGCATTGAAATATCGTAATTGTATCTTGATTTAAAAGTAGTTGTTTTGGCCATTAATTCATCATAGAACGCTATGAGCTCTGAATCTTTTTCTTTTTCGATTTCTCTGGTTTTCGCTAAAGTCTTCTTAGTTGGCATAACAATACTAAAAGCAATTTGCATAAATGCAAACATAATAACTAAAATTATGAAAATTGCGATTATTGCATACCACATAATAATTCACTTCGCTTTTTTTAAAGATTTTGAAGTTCAGGTTTTCTCTTCGGTCTTACTTTTAAACGATTAATTTTTACCTCATCCAAATGCTTAATAAAGAAGAGTAAAGCTAGTATTAAAACCAATCCTTTTAGTATTGAAGATATGTTTATCGTCCACCAAATTCCTCTTTCAAACATACTGACAGTTAAATAAATTACCAGTGGAACTCTAATAAAGTTTCCCACAATACCAACAACTGAAGGTATGTATGATTTTCCGATACCGTTAAAGAAGCCCGCTCCTATACTTTCTAATATCATAAATATTTGACTAGCACTTATAATTTGCAGATATACTATTCCGTGAGCTACAGTTTCGTCATCACTAATAAAAATCCTTAACAAAGTTTCTGGTATAAAAAGAAGTAACAAAGATATTACCAAAGCATAAGGTACAAGAATGTAACTTATGCTTAAGATTCCTTTTTTGATTCTTACATTCTCCTTAGCGCCGAAGTTTTGTCCAATAAATACGGTTATCGCCGATTGAAATCCACTAGCAATCATCCAGGTTAGCTGTTCAATCTGCACGCCAATCCTTTGAGCGGCGACAACATTAGGTCCAAACTCAAAAACCTTACGAGCTAGGAAAATTGAAATCGCTGTAAAAATCATTGATTGAATACCAACCGGAAGTCCAATTCCCATAATCTGTTTTATGGCAGCCAAATTTATATTTTTTAAATGGAAAACTTTTAAATTGGGATTATGTTTTTTGTAAATAACAAAGAATATTATTAAAGTAACAATCTGCGCACTTACAGTGGCTATCGCTGCACCTTGAATACCTAATCTAAATACCAATATCAAAATTGGATCAAGAATCATGTTAAAAACAAAACCAACCGCTAAAATCTTAAGATTAATTCTTGTTTGACCCAATCCTTCATTAATAGCGATAAATCCATTAACAATAAACTGAATGAAGATTAATCCACCGATTATTGGAATATACATTAAAGCATATTCAATTATTTGTGGGGTTTCGATATTAAAGATTGATAAAAATTCTTCTTTAAAGACTAAAATCAAAACTGATAACAATAACCCAAACATTGCTTGCAACATTAAACCGTTAGTCGCAAACACATTGATGTCATGAGTTTCTTTCTTACCTACTGCATGTGATACTTTGACACTAGTTCCAATCTTAGCTATTAAGATGAAACCAAATGCAAACCAGGTTATGTATGAAGCTGTTCCAACAGCCGCAACTGCGTTTGTTTCAACCATACCTATTTCATCAACCCGACCAATCCAAAAAATATCGGTGAGATTGTATGCGATTTGAGAAAGGGTTGTCAATAGAATTGGAAATGCTAAAATAAGCAATTTCTTTAGTATCGGCCCTTCAGTAACATTGAATACCCTATTCATATAAAATCCTCTCGCTTAGAAAAGAACCTCATTAAAAGGTTCTTAAATTTATTATTTTTCGATAAAATATGTAGCTTCCATATCAGCGGTTGATAATGCAAATGCTAGTGGGAACCTTGCAAATGCCTCACCGACATTTCTAACGTTCTCCGTATCGGAAAATCCCATATGATATCTTATCGCAAACGCTTCGTCTCTTGTAAGTCTCATAAAGCCCGAAATGATATATACTGACTTCTCACCATGGCCATAAGGTAATTCATCTTGGAAATCATAACTTGGAACTTGAATCCATTTTCCAGAATCATCTTTTACATTTCTCATTGATTTTTTATAAACGTTTATTTTGCATAAATCATGCAAAAGCGCCACAATAGCTATAGTTTCGTCACTAAACTCTAAACCATAGAGTTCTTTTACTCTTGGTCTTTCTAGATAAGCTTTAAGACACTCATATACATTTATAGAATGTTCTACAAGACCGCTTTCTTTCGATAAGTGGAATCTTGTGGAACATGGAGCCTCAAAAAAATCACTCTTATTAGATAGAAGAAACTCTAATAAATCATTAGCCCCTTCTCTTTTAATATGCTTCTTAAAAAGGCTTATGAATTCATCTTTTTTTGTCATAATATCTTACCATATACTGCAACTCCATCAACTTCATACTCTTTGTTTTGATAAGTTACACCAACTTTTACACTAACTAACTCAATAACCTTATAAAGTGTCTCGTCACTCAAATCTTTGATGACATTATCCACTTTGATATCATTTTCATTCATTGTTCCATAAAAGACAAAAATATCATCTTCTAAATATCTTTTTGCATGTCTTGGCAAAAGTTCATTAAGAACAGAAGATTTTTCTTTACTATCCATTATTACAAACTTATATGGATTTTCTAGATTAAATCTTTTTCTTAATGAATCATTTAAAAAATTTTGTTCAATCGAGTTTCTTGTAGAGTTATAAGTTTCTTGGGCTTTAGTCGCAATACTAATACCAATCTTTTTTAACTTTTCTACGATATTTTGAGAACTCTTCATTTTCACACCTCTTTAAAATAAACCGATTATTTTTTCATCAATTAAATCCATATTTTCATAAGCGCCATGTTTTGGTAACCCTGGCATTGTCATAACAGCTCCAGTTAAAGCAACGATAAAACCAGCCCCAACAGAAGGTTTGAATTCTCTTACAGTAATCTTGAAATTTGTTGGTCTACCTTTAATACTAGCATCATCTGATAAAGATAATGGTGTTTTAGCCATACAGATTGCTAGATTGTCCCAACCTAATTTATTAAATTGATTGATTTGTTCTTCTGCTTTTTCTGTATATTCAACTCCATCAGCGCCGTAAATATTTTTAGCTATTTTAGAAATCTTATCTTTTATGCTTAAATCCAATTCATATAATGGCTTGTTCTTATCAACCTTAACAGCCTTTTTAACAACTTTTCTAGCTAAGTCCAATCCACCTTCACTACCTTTAGTAAAGACTTCAGAAAGGGAAATTTCATGATTGTTTTCTTTTGCCCAGTTCATAATAGCGTTTATTTCTTGATCTGTATCAGTATAGAATTTATTTAAAGCAATTACATATGGAACCTTATACTTTTGGACGCTTTCAATATGTTTCTCAAGATTAGCAAGTCCCTTTATAACCGCTTCAACATTCTCATTATTCATGTCTGCTTCACTAACGCCGCCATGAATCTTAATCGCTCTAATAGAAACAACAATAACAACTGCACTTGGCATATTATCCATCGCTCTCATTTTGATGTCCATGAACTTTTCCATACCTAAATCCGCTCCAAAACCGGCTTCAGTAACTACAAAATCAGCGGCTCTAGAAGCGAAATCAGTTGCGATAATTGAATTACAACCATGAGCGATATTAGCGAATGGTCCTCCGTGGATTAATGCTGGTGTTCCTTCAAGTGTTTGAACAATATTAGGTTTAATTGCTTCTTTTAACAACATAGCAACTGCACCTGTAACTTTTAAATCGCCTACAGTAACAGGATTATCCGAATTATCATAAGCAACTACCATACTTGATATTCTCTTCTTTAAATCTTCAATATCACTAGCCAAACATAAAACAGCCATAACTTCTGAAGCAACACTGATATCGAATGCGTCAAACCTTGGTGTTTCTTTCTTCATTGATAAACCAACTTGAATTCTTCTTAAAGATCTATCATTCATGTCCATAGCACGTTTCCAGATAATCTTTTCTGGATTAATGTTAAGTTGATTCCCATGGAATAAGTGATTATCAATTACAGCGCTAATTAAATTATTAGCTGCTGTGATTGCGTGAATATCACCTGTGAAATGAAGATTAATATCTTCCATAGGTACTACTTGAGCATAACCACCGCCGGCAGCTCCACCTTTAACTCCCATTACCGGGCCTAAAGATGGTTCTCTTAAAGCAATTATGGTTGAAAAGCCAAGTTTAGCAATTGAATCGCCAAGGCCGATTGTTGTAGTTGATTTGCCTTCACCAGCTTTAGTTGGTGTTATCGCAGTAACCAATACAATCTTGCCTCTTTGATTGTTTTTATAGCGATTTATCGCGTCAAAACTCACCTTTGCTTTATAATTTCCATACAACTCTAAATCATCTGAGTTCAAACCTACTTTTGCTGCAATTTCATCAATTTTCTTCATACTCGCTTTTTGAGCAATTTCTAAATCTGTTAACATAATATCCTCCTATTTTAAGTCTAATATTGTTACGCTTTCAACGCTTGCTGTTTGTGGGAACATATCGATAGGGTTAATTTCCTTAACTCGATATCTATCAGTTAATTCACTGATATTCTTAGCTAGTGTTGAAGGATTACAAGAAATATAAATAATTTGTTTAGGTAATACCTTTAGAACAGCCTCTAAAACAACTTCACTCATTCCTGTTCTCGGTGGATCTAAAACTAAAACATCCGGTTTAATTCCTTTATCAATTAACTTTGGTAATGCACTTTCTACATGATCTTGAATAAACTCAACATTACTTATCTTATTGATTTTAGCATTGACTAAAGCGTCTTTTATAGAGGCTTCTGAATAATCAATGCCATAAACTTTTTTTACATGCTTAGATATTAATAAAGATGTTATACCAATTCCTGAATACAAATCAAAACATATTTGATCTTTACCAAGATTTGCCTTATCTAAAATCAAATCATACATTTTCTTCATCTGTATAGTATTCATTTGATGAAAAGCATCGGGAGAGATTTCGAAGGTATAGTCTCCATACAATTCCTTTATCTTTTCGGCCCCTTCGAGTGTTTTGATTGGATTTGAAATTATGAGATTTGTTTTCGGATTATCTAAACTATAGCTTACACTCTTAACATACTTCATATCGCTAAGTAATTCTTTAGCAATCTTAGATAGTACATCATTATACTTTTTAACCACGAATGTTACACTAGCATTCTTCGTACTTTCAAGATATCTAACAACTAAAAAACTAAGTATTCCTTCTTTGTTTCTTAAATCAAAAGCTTTTTGTTTATACTTTCTCATAAGTTTTAAAACATGTTTATTGATTTCGTTGATTTCATCATTATGAACAAGACATTCATCAACATAAACAAAATGATTTGAATTCGGTTTATAAAACCCTAATGCTAACCCAAAGTTCGTATTTCTAAAAGGCATCTGTGATTTGTTTCGATAGTTATATGGATTCTCCATACCGATAGTCTTATTTATCACTAATTTATCTGTATCGACATTTGTATATCTTCTTAAACCTTGCTTAATTATCGATTGTTTTATTTTTAACTGTTCCTTGTAATCAATATGCTGCATTTGACAACCACCACAGTTATCATAAAACTTGCAAGGAGGTACAACTCGCCGGTTTGAAACTCTTTCAATATCCACAATTTTACCAATTGCATAATTGTTAAAACTTTGAACAATTTCTACATTTACCACTTCTTTAATTATTGCGCCAGGTACAAAAACAGCAATCTTTTGGTAATAACCAATGCCTTCACCATTAATTCCTTGTTTTCTTATATCCAGATTTATTTTATCGCCAACATTGAGTTTCATAACTTTAACACCTCATTAACATTATATCAAATTAGCTGTTTTTTTTATACATAATAACTTAAGAAAAAAACAAGACGTCATCGTCTTGTTATTCCTTTTCGTCAATTGTATATGTTACTACAAATTTTTTCAAAAGATGCTTAACACCCAAGTTATTTAGCTCTTCATATTGATTCAGAAGTTCATCTGTTTCTTTTTCAATATCTTGAGTATTATCTATCTGTTCTATATAAATCATCTTATTAGAAGTTTTAATGTTATTTTCCTTATCGACCAATAACTCCTCGAATAATTTCTCTCCTGGTCTTAATCCAGTGATTTTTATTGGGATATCAATATAAGGTTTTAATCCCGATAACATAATCATCTTCTCGGCTAAATCAATTATTTTTACTGGGTCTCCCATATCCAAAATGAATATTTCTCCCCCAGCCGCAAACACAGCCGACTGTAAAATTAAACTTACTGCCTCAGGTATCGTCATAAAATATCTAATGATATTATTGTCTGTAACTGTTACAGGACCGCCATTAGCTATTTGTTTTCTAAATAGCGGTACAACTGAACCATTAGAACCTAATACATTCCCAAATCTTACAGCTGAGTAATTAGTTTTTGATACCTTATCGAAATGTTGGATTAGCATTTCCGCATATCTTTTTGTAGCGCCCATTACATTAGTTGGTCTAACTGCTTTATCAGAAGAAACCAATACAAACTTTTTAACCTCATATTTATCAGCTAGCTTACACATGTTATAAGTTCCTAATATATTGGTTCTTATAGCCTCTTGTGATGAACTTTCCATCAATGGTACATGTTTATAAGCTGCGGCGTGGAAAATGTAATCTGGACGATAATCAGATATTATATTTTCCATTCTTCTAATGTTATATACTGAAGCAATTTGTGTGAATAATTCAATCCCTTTATCATTACGCTTTATAAAATCAAATTTTAACTCAGTAACTAGTTCATATATCCCATTTTCATAGATATCTACTAACATCATTGAAGAAGGATTGTATTTTATAATTTGTCTTACTAACTCAGATCCAATTGATCCTCCAGCACCTGTAACTAATACTTTTTTATCTGTTAAAAAATCATTTATACCTTCAGTATCGAGTTCTACAATATCACGGCTTAATAAATCTTCAACATTAACATCTAGTATTTGATCAGGAACATCATCGCGATAATCCTTAAAAGAAGGCAATCTTTTAATTTTAACTGGTTTATCAATAAAATAATTGATTATCTCTTGGAATCTTTGTGGTTCAATATTCACAATCGCTACGATAACCTCTTCAATAGCTAACCTATCAATTACCTTACCAATTTGTGATATTGGCCCGTAAATTTTATAACCCGACATTAAATTACCAATTTTATCTTCATCATCATCAACAAAGCCGACAATATTATTATTTAAACTCGGATTATTTCTCGCCTCATTCAAAACTATTTTTCCACCGGATCCAGCCCCAACAATCAAAGTTCTTTTTCCATTTGCATAGTAACCTTTAGATGATAATATATTCCATAATCGTTTTAAAATTCTTGGAGAAATCAAAAATACTAGTTCGAGCATTGTCGCAAATAAGAAATGAAACTCATGAAAGATTTCAAAATTTGGTATCGCAAGTGTGACAATAACAATTAACAAGTTGCTAAAGAATACGACAATTACAATTTTAACGACTTCATCCAGCCCAACATTCACAAGGACTAAATTATATAACTTAAAAAAGAAATACACTAATAGCTTATAGATTACTATCATTGGCAAAATCATAAAAGCACGCATATGATCAAAACCAGGGAAATTTAGTGCCCATAAAGCGAAAATAGTTAAAAGATAGGTTAATGATATACCTATGCCATCAATTATCATAAATATAACGCCGGTTTTATTTAATAATCTTTTTTTCTTCATCAAACCTTTTGTCATATTAAAACTCCTTTGGAAGTGATGATAATATCATATCACAACAACATCATATTATCAATTGTATATGCTTGGTTTCCCAATAAAAAAAGCCAAATTTCTTTGGCTTTACATTAAAATTCTAAACTATCAATTATGAAGAAAAATTCTACTCTTTTATCAAGATTTTTGATTCCATAATCATAACCCAAAGTCTCTAAAATAGTCTTAACAATCGATAATCCTAATCCTTGCCCACCGTACGCTCTAGTTCTAGCCTTATCAACCTTATAGAAACTATCCCAAATATTATTTATTTCATTTTCCGGAATATTTTCTCCTGCGTTTATCACCGATACTATAACACTATCATTATCGCTTGTTTTTGCGGATATTTCAATTGTTCTATCATAATCAATGTGATTTATAGCGTTGCTGATAAAATTGCTTAGAACTGATTGTAATTGTTCATAATCAGAATTTATTTCTTGATCTGTTATGTCTAAAACCATTTCAATATTTTTTTCTTTGAAAACTAATGCAAATAGTTTAGTTGTATCTTCAATCAAACTTTTTATTGAAAATTTACTGTATTTGAATTCTTTTTTTCCGCTTTCAATCTGCGATAAATTCAATAGTTCTTTTACTAAATTATTCATCTTATTAGTTTCATCTAAGATTATTTCTAAATACTCACTTTTTGTTTTTTCATCTAGGTCACTTAACTTTAATGCTTCGCCATAACCCATAATAAGTGATAGTGGGGTTTTAAGTTCATGAGAAGCATTAGCTACAAACTCTTTACGCATTTGATCGATTTTATTTTTATACAAAATCTCTTTTGCTAGTTTATCATTGCTAAGTTGTAATTCCTTAATCGATATTTCTAACTGAGTACTCATTTTATTAATACTATAGCCCAAATCACCAATTTCATCATCAGTAGTAACTTCTACTTTGTGCGAAAAGTCCAGTTTAGAAATCTCATCAGCTATCCTGTTAATTTCTAATATCGGATTAGTAAAGTGATAACTAAAGAAATACATCATCAATCCAGCAACTATCATGAAAATAAAACCTATCAATATCGTAAAAGAGTTAAAAATTCTAATACTGTCTTGAATAGAACTGAAAGTAATAGTAGATATATAAAACATCTTAATCCCTACTTCACTATCAGCCGCGACAAACAACCCAAGCATCTGATTGTTTTGGTGATAGTCTACCACCTCGGAATTTAAATCCATTATATAGGCATCAAATTCTTGAGAAATGTTTACTGCCTTACCAAAGTTTAAATCCGCATTTCTATTCTCACTAATGCTATAGTCAACAATAACTTTAGACAATATTTCTGAAGAAACTATATATTCATTTCCATAAAGTCTATCGTATAAGCCAGGAATATAAAGGAACTCGTCAACTTGAACATCCTCTGGAACTTCTACTCTTTGAATTAAAATTTGGATTGATAAATTATATTTACTTTCAATCTCTAGCATTTTGTCAGGTAATTCTTCACTGCTAATATCGACAACTTTAATTTCTTCAAAAGCTTGAATTAATGAGTTTTCACGATTATTTATATAATAACTTCTAAGAAAAGTGTTATTTAAGATAATTAAAGCAACGATAAAACCTAGAATTATTCCATATGTTAGCAAGAATAATTTAGATCTAATTGTCGATTTCATTTTCTATATCTAAGCGATACCCAACACTTCTTACTGTAGAGATATAATAAGCATATTTACCCAATTTCGCTCTTAATTGTTTAATATGAGTATCGACTGTCCTTAAATCACCAAAGTAATCATAATTCCATACTGCATTTAATATTTTATCTCTAGATAAAGCGATGCCTTTATTATCAATAAAATAACGTAGTAGTTCAAACTCTTTAGGTGTAAGATTAACTAATTCATCAGCCACGAAAACTTTTCTTGAAGCCATATCAATCTTAATAACACCGAAATTAATGTCGGTTAAATCTTTTGTAGTTTTACTCAAGAGTTTATTAACTCTCGCAACTAAAACGCCTGGAGAAAATGGCTTTGTTACATAATCATCAGCTCCAAGTTTAAAACCCTTCAACTGATCATACTCATCACTTCTAGCTGTAAGCATAACAACAGGAATTGTCATATATTCTCTAATTCGTTCTAAGACAAACCAACCGTCATATTTAGGCATCATAACGTCTAAAATGACTAGGTCAACTTTTTTACCCGTCTCAAACAAAATGTCTAAAGCTTCTTCACCGTCTTCGGCTTCTAAAACCTTATAGCCTTCACGAACTAGAAAATCCGCAAGCAACTTTCTGATTCTAAATTCATCATCGACAATTAAAACATACGTATTCTTCATAAAAACATCACATCCTTATTAAAATAAAATTCAATATACCATATAAACAAGGGGGAAAGGTATATTGAATTATTTAGATTATACCTCAAATTTATGTTGATTTTGTGATAACAATCACAAGACTTTTAAAAAAGAGAGTACTACAATTTGTGTAATACTCTCGTTTGGTTTTATTCTTCTCTTTGATAGTAGTAATAGTTATAATAACCATTAGATTTCTTAGCATCAACATTAGAAAGAACTGCGCCTATTACATTAGCTCCATTTTCTTTCAGTTGTTTTAAGCCATGTTTTGCTTGATCTTTTTTAGTCTTTTTATATGAAGCAATATATACTACTCCATCAGCTAAACTACTAATAACCAAAGCGTCTGTAACGGTCAATACTGGTGGAGAATCGATTACAATATAATCGTATTCTTTTCTTAATTTTTCAATTAAATCCTTTACTTTTTTTGATTGTAAGATAACATGAGGTGCAGTTAACATATTTCCTGTAAGTAAAAGGTCTATTTTGGAATCATCTTTAATGATTAATTCTTCAATTGGCTTTTCATTAACAATAAAATCATAAAATCCTAAATCATTAATTTTATGAAATGCACGATGAATCTTAGGTCTTCTCAAATCAAAATCTAAGATTATAACTTTTAAACCTTTTTCAGCGTAAACCGCAGCTAAGTTAATAGCGGTAGTTGTTTTACCATCTTCTGGTGTCGCAGAAGTGATTTGAATTACTTTATATGGATTATCAATACTATTCATTCTAATATTTAATTCTAATTTTCTATAAGCTTCAGCTTGAGGAGAATTTGGCGTCTCGATTACTACATTCTTATATTCAAAAACTTCCATCTAGTCCACCAACTTTCTTTCTTTAAT
>CAZMMT010000024.1:0-13645 GCA_964567465.1 uncultured Candidatus Izemoplasmatales bacterium
AAATCATCCAATGCATGAGAAATATCATGATTATTATATCTGGCATCCTGGTAAAGTTAATGAAAAGGGAGTTAAAGAAAGACCGACAAAATGGGTTAGTTGGTTTGGTGGTCCGACTTGGGATTATATTGAAGCGGTAGATGAATATTATTTGCATATCTTTTCGAAGAAGATGCCGGATTTAAATTGGCGTAATCAAGATATGAAGAATGACTTAAAGAAAATTATCAAGTTTTGGATTGATTTAGGAGTAGACGGGTTTAGAGTCGATGCGGCTAATCATTTAGAAAAGAACTGGGATTTTCCTGATGGAGTTCCTGGGTATGAGAATTTCTCGTCTTTACCAAAACATCATGAATATATTAAAGAGTTAGCGATTGAATTATTTGAACCATATAATTTACTGACATTAGGCGAAAGCGGTGGCGCTTCTAAGGAAGAGGTCAGAAAGTATGTTGGATTTAATTCCCATGAGTTTAATTTGTTAATTCATTTCGGTCATTGTTGGGCTGATACTGGATATACGAATGACAGGGTAGTTGGTAAATGGTCAAAGAGTGAGTTAAGAGTAAATGATATTAAAAAGAGTTATGCCCATCAGTATGAAGTTGTTGGTGATGCCGGTTTTAATTTAATATATTGGCATAATCATGATCAACCTCGGGTTGTATCGCATTATGGAAACACGGAAAAGTATCATAAAGAATCAGCTAAAATGCTAGCGATAACTTTATATTTCATGCCTGGAACAGCGATTGTCTATCAGGGAGAAGAAATTGGGATGACAAACGTTCTATATGAGTCAATTGATGATTTTAGAGATGTTGAGGTCTTTACTGAATATAGGAATATGTTAAATAACGGGGCTACTCATGAGGAAGCGTTAAAAGCAATTGTTGACAGATCTAGAGATAATGCAAGAACGCCAATGCAATGGGATGACACGGTTAACGGTGGCTTTTCTCAAGTGAAACCATGGATAAATACTAATTATAACTATCAAGAGATTAATGTTGATAAGCAAGATAAAGATGAAGATTCAATTTTAAATACCTATCGTTTTATCTTGAATAAGAGAATTAGCGATAGTGAAAACATTATTTTCGGAGAAATTGAGTTTTTAAACATTGAGGATAATGAAAGTTATTGTTATCTAAATAAGGGTAAAACCAGTGATTACTTAGTTGTGGCTAACTTTAGAGACTATGAGATTAATATCAAATTAGAAATTGATTTAAAAGGTTTTGAATATTTTTATGGAGATAGGGTTGTTTTAAAGAAGGAAATGAAGCTTTTACCATATCAAGCAATAGTTTATAAAAGAAATAAGGCATAGTTTTACTATGTCTTTTCATTAGGGGATTTAATGGCTTTTTATTTTTTAGAGAATATGATAAAATACTTATTGGAAATTAGGTGCTAAATGATGATGAAAAGAAGAGAGTTCAGAGAGACGATTGTTAAGTTAATCTATCAAGATATTTTAGGCGGTGAATACTGCCTTATTGATTATGATGAAGAGGTTAATCTTACAATTAAGAAAGTTCAAGAAAACTATGAAAGATTAGACGCTATTTTAGAGAAAAATCTTTCAGGATGGACGATTGACAGACTTAATTACGTTGACTTAGCGATTATTAGATACGCTACATATGAGATGATTGAAAGTGATACTCCAATGAGGATAATTATTAATGAAGCTTTGGAAATCACCAAGAAGTATTCTAATTTAGATGATGATCAAGAAAAGAAGTTTAATAATCGCGTTTTGCAAAATATAAAGGAATATTTGGAAAAAACCAATGGTTAGACAGTATTTGACAGTTACGGCATTAAACCGTTACTTAAAATATAAACTTGATAATGACTCTGAGCTACAAAACATTCTTTTAAAAGCTGAAATTTCCAATTTTAAGCGACATTCAAGAGGGCACTTGTATTTATCTTTAAAAGACGATAATTCGTCTATAAGCGCAATTATGTTTGTTTCACATACAGCTAGATTGAACTTTAATCCAAAAGATGGCGATAAAGTTATAGTAGAAGGGTATATCTCTGTCTATGAGGCTTATGGAACATATCAGATCTATATTCAAAAAATGGATTTAGACGGTGTAGGCGATTTATATTTAGCTTATGAGAGATTAAAGGAAGATTTAGCAAAGAAGGGTTATTTTAAAGAAGAACATAAAAAACCATTACCGAAGTTTCCTAAAACTGTTGGGGTGATTACTTCACCGACAGGTGCAGCGGTAAGAGATATTATAAATGTTATTGGCAGTCGGTTTCCGCTTACAAAAATTATCGTTTATCCCGCGCTTGTGCAAGGGGTTAATGCTAAAGAGTCGATTGTAGAACAGATTGAAAAAGCGAATAGTCAAGGTCTCGTGGATGTTTTAATTGTTGGCAGGGGCGGCGGATCGATTGAGGATTTATGGGCTTTTAATGAGGAAGTAGTAGCTGAGGCAATCTATAATTCGAAAGTTCCTGTAATCAGTGCAGTGGGTCATGAAACTGATTTTACTATCGCAGATTTTGTCGCTGATGTTAGAGCTTCAACACCATCACATGCGGCAGAAATAGCAGTTAAGAATTATCGTGACGTTTTAGTTGATATTGAAAGTTATCAGATAAGGATGAAGAATTCTTTAAGTAACCTTTATAATAATTCCCTTAAGCATTATACAACTATTATTAACCGTAATGTCTTAAAGAATCCAAGAAGGCTTATTGAAGCTAAAGAACTTTACTTCAGCAATCTTTATGACCGCTTAGTAAAGGTGAGTCCAGTTAATGTTATTAGCAACAAGAAAGATCGAATTATAAATCTTGAAAAGCAATTAAAATCAGATTACAAATATCAATTAAATCAGATTCAATCCGATTACAATCATTTGCTGGAAAAGCTAGAACTAGTAAATCCGCTTAATATCATGAAAAAAGGTTTTGCGATAGTTAAGCAAGATGATTTAATTAAAAAGCATATAAGTGAGATTGATAAGGATAAATCGTTAAAAATCGAAATGAATGGCGGCGAGATAATCGCTCAAATTAAGGATATGAGGGGTAATGAGTAATGGAAAAAATAAGTTTTGAAGAGAATTTAAATAAACTTGAAGAGTTAGTAAAAAAATTAGAATCAGGTGATAACAGTTTAGATGAAGCTGTTAAGTTATATCAAGAAGGTATCGCCTTAGCGAAAATTTGTCATGAAGAGTTAAAGCAAGCAGAAGAGGTTATTGTAAAATTAATGGATTCTAACGACTTGGTTGACTTTAATAAGGAAAAATAAGATGGATTTAAAGAAGATTCAAGATCCTAGCTTTTTAAAAGATTTATCAATTGAAGAGTTAAAAATCTTAGCGAATGATATTCGCTTATTTTTGATTGATAGTCTTTCTAAAACTGGCGGGCATCTTTCTTCTAATTTAGGAGTCGTGGAACTTACTATTGCTTTACATTATGTTTTTAATTCTCCAGAAGATAAAATTATCTTTGACGTTGGTCATCAAGCTTATGTTCATAAAATATTAACTGGAAGAGCTAAGGATTTTGATCGATTAAGAATGTTTGAAGGTTTAAGCGGGTATCAAAAACGCAATGAATCAGTTCATGACGTTTGGGAAGCTGGTCATTCTTCAACCGCTATCGCTGCGGTTGCGGGGTTTGAAGTGGCTAAGGAAATCAATCATACTAACGGTAAGAACATAGCCGTAGTTGGGGACGGTTCATTAAATAGCGGTTTAAGCTTCGAAGCTCTTAATTTTTTAGGTCATAAAGGTATGGTTGCGCCGATAATCATTCTAAATGATAATGAGATGAGTATCTCAAAGAATGTCGGAAGGCTTTCAAAGTTATTGAATAAGACTAGAGCGGGAAAGTTTTATAATTACGCGGCTAAGACTAAGCGAAAGTTACCGAAGTTTATCTATAGAATGAAGGTAAGACTTGCGAATATGATTAGAGGTTTTGCGAATAATTTAACTATATTCGATGAGTTTGGTTTTTCATATTATGGACCGATTGACGGTCATGATATCAAAGATTTAATTAAATTTCTAAAGCATATTAAACATAAGAATAAACCAGTAGTACTTCATGTGATTACGAAAAAGGGTAAAGGATATTTACCGGCTGAAAATGATGCAGTAGGATTATGGCATGGAGTTGGTAAGTTTGATAAAGAAACTGGCGAATTTCTTAATAAAAATAAAGAAAATTTTGATACTTGGAGTAATATCTTTAGCAGTTACATAATGGATTACGCTAAAGAAAGATCTGATTTTAAAGTAGTAATACCAGCAATGATTACTGGTTCTGGGTTGATTGAATTTGAAAAGATGTATCCAGATAAGATTATTGACGTTGGTATTTGCGAAAGCTTTGCGGTTTGTTTTTCTAGTGCTTTGGCTTTAAATGATGTAAAGATTTATTTGCCGATATACTCTTCATTTTTACAAAGAGCATATGACCAAGTGCTTCATGATCTAGCAAGACATGAGGCTCATATAGTGATTGGAATTGATCGAGCTGGTGTTGTTGGTGCCGATGGAGAAACTCATCAAGGGATCTATGATATCGCGTATTTAAAGCATATTCCAAACATTGAAATCGTTCAACCAGCTAATGCGGTTGAAGCGCATAGCTTACTAAATTATGCTTTTGATAAAGCAACCAAATCCGTTGCGATTAGGTATTCAAGAAACTCAGTTCAAAAATACTTAAATGAAGAATTAGAAGTGATTGATAAGCCATCATGGGTAAAGTTTGATAACTTAGGTAAGAGTAATTTGATCTGTTATGGAGATAATTTCACGAGGATGAATGAATATATTAGTGAAAATAAACTACCGATCAATGTTATCAATGCCAGGTTTATTAAACCAATGGATATAGATATGCTTGATGAACTATTAAAGAGTGAACTTGATTTATATGTATTAGAAGACGTGACAAAAATCAGTGGTTTAGGATCGTCTATTTTAGAATATATGAGCGATAAAGAATATTTGAAGAAGATAACTATCTTCGGTTTACCTGATGAGTTTGTTTTGCAAGGAACCCAAGAAGAAATTTATAAGTTGTATGGATTAGACACAGAAACTGTAATTAAGAAAATCATGAAGTAGGAGAGATTATGCTTAAAAGTCTAGAGGTTAAGAACTTTGCGATTATTGATAATATCAAGTTAGACTTTTTTCAAGGTATGACGGTTTTAACCGGTGAGACCGGTGCAGGAAAAAGCATCATTGTTGATGCTATTTCTTTATTGTTGGGCGAAAGAGCTTTAAAAGAAATGATTAGCTCTAAGTCTGAAACAGCCGAGATTACTGGTGTATTTAGTATTGTTTCAAGTGATATTAAAAGAATATTAGAAGAGAACAATCTTGATTATGAAGAAGATTTGACAGTTTACCGCATGATTGCTAAAGATAAGAGCAATGTTGTAAAGATTAATAATCAGTCCTCTAGTTTAAAAGTATTGAAGGATTTAGCAGTTTATTTAGCTGATATTCATTCACAGTTTGATACTTCGCAACTGATTAATCCTGAAAACTATTTAAGTTTGATCGATAATTTCAAGAGAGTAAGAATTTTACCTTTACTTAGTAAATATCAAGAATCTTTATATATTTATAAAGAGAGAGTAAAAGATTATCAAGCGACAATTAAGTCGCGTGATGAAAGTATTAGAAAGTTAGATCTTTATAAGTTTCAACTAAACGAGTTAAACAATTTAGATTTAGAAAAGGACGAATATACAAGAATTACTGAAGAAGTAAATATCTTAAGTAATATTGATAAAATTAACACGATATTAGAAAAAGCGAAGTTTTATCTAAGTGAAGAACAAGTTTTAGATAAAATCTATGAGATAAAAGATGATTTTGATAGTATTTCGAAGTATTCTGAAGATTTCTTTGGGATTTCCGAGCGATTGAATAACTTGTATTATGAGTTAGACGATGTTTATTCTATTATTAATGAAAAGAATGACTCACTTGATTTCACTAAGAGTGATTTTGAAATCTTGCAGGAAAGAATCAATGATTTGGATAAAATTCAAAAAAAGTATGATAAAACGATTGAAGAGTTGATTGATTATATAGACTTTTTGAATAAAGAAATTGATATGGTAGAGAATTTTGATGAGATTGTTAAAGAGAAGAAACTTTTAGTTAAAGATGCTTTTAAACAGACTTTTCAAGACGCAGTTAGTTTACATGAGTTTCGTGAAGATATCGCTTTAAGAATAACTAAAGACATTGAAAGTACTTTAGAAGAGTTAGTGATTAAGAACGCTCAATTTAAGATTATCGTTAATCTAGCTGAAGTAAAAGATGAGTTTGATGTTTCTTTATTTAAACTTGGCGGATTAGATGAGGTTGAGTTTATGATTTCAACCAATAAGGGTGAGCCGCTTAAACCTTTAGCTAGAACTGCTTCCGGTGGTGAGATGAGTAGAGTTATGTTAGCTTTTAAAACTATTTTTGCGAGAAGTCAAAAGATTCCGACTATAATCTTTGATGAGATTGATACCGGAATTAGCGGTTTTATTGCTAAACAGATAGCTAGAAAAATCCAAGAGCTTTCTAAGGTTACTCAAGTTATATCGATAACTCATATTCCTCAAGTTGTTGCCCAAGGTGAACATCATTTATCGGTAAGTAAAAAACTTGTGAATAATCAAACCTCAATTTCCGTTAAGTATTTGAAGTATGAGGAAAGAGTAGATGAGATTGCAAAGATGGTTTCAGGAGATAAGATTACTGAAACGGCTAAAGATATCGCTAAGGAATTATTGCTGAATCCGTAAATTTTTAAAAACAAAAAACACTGTCCAAATTGACAGTGTTTGTTTTTTAAGTGTGATTCTTAACTGAAGACGTTGATAGCGCCAATAACAGCCGCGATCAATAGTCCTAAGAACATACCAATAGCGAGAATTAAGAGGATAAATCTACCGAATTTACTTTTGGTAGGGTTATAAGTCTTGATTTCTTTTTCTTGTTGGGTTGGTTTTTTCTTCTTAGTTGTATTTGCCATATGATTCACCTCATAAATCTAATCTAAATATTTAGTCTTTAATATTATAAACGATATACTAAAAAAAATAAAGAATTATTTCTTTTCAAGCTAAATTTTAAGGTTTGTAAGATAATCGATGACTTCTTGAGTTAACTTATTGGGTGTTGAAGCACCGCTTGATACAGATACGGTCTTCACATTCAATAAATCTTCTAAATCAATGTCTTTAACGCTTTCTATTAGCTTTGTAGGAGTTTTTGTGACTTCGATGGATATTTTCACGAGATTTTTAGAATTGTTGCTGCGAGGGTCACCAACGATGTAACAGAAGTCTACATCTTTATTGCCTTCAATAATTGCTGTTTGTCTAAATCTTGTGGCATTACAGATTTCTTCAGTGATTATTACGTCTTTATATAGTTTTTTTATCTTTTCATGAATCGGCTCGATATCATTAATTGAAAAGGTTGTTTGATTGGTTACAAAGATTGGTTCTTTTAAGATAATTTTATCTAGGTCTTCTAAAGTTTCTATTAATGTAACCAAAGGTGAAATTGATAATGATGCATTGGTTTCAGGGTGATTGGTTTTACCGATATAGACAATATTATAGCCCTTTTCCAAATGTTCTTTGATTGAGTCGTGAGTTTTATAGACATCATTGCAAGTGGCATCTATAAGGGTTAAACCATTACTTAAAACTTTATCTTTAACCGCTTCATCGGTTCCATGAGCTGATAGAATTACGGTACCTTTAGTGATGTCTTTAATTAAATCTAGTCTTGAGGTTAAACGGTCATCAAGCGTTATCGCACCTAGTTCAGTTAATTCATCAACAACAGCTTTATTATGAACAATAAAACCCAAGACATAGATTGGTCTTGGTAGAGTTTCATCACTTAAACTTTTTTTGACGATATCAACGGCATTATAAACGCCTTTACAAAATCCCCGTGGAGTAATTTTCTTGACAATCATACAAATACCTCAAATTCATTTACTTTATAACATATTTATTATATAATAATACACGAGATTTTACGAGAGAAATGAGAATCAGATATGAAAAAATTTAAGAATGAATATTTAAACCAAGCCTTAAGTGAATTAAGGTTTAAAGAGTTAACTGCAGTTCAAACAAAAGTTATTGAACTGTTTGACAAAGATAATGATTTAGTTATTGAAGCAAAGACGGGTTCGGGAAAAACCCATGCTTTTTTATTGCCGATTTTAGATACTTTAGATCCTGAATCTAAAGATGTCCACGCTTGTATAATCGCCCCAACTAGGGAATTGGCAATTCAAATCAACCGTTTTGCGCAAGATTTAATTAAACATTCGCCTCAAGCTATTTCAATTAATCTTTACCTTGGTGGTGAAGATAAAGAAAGAGAAATTGAATGGCTAAAGAATCGTCAACCGCAAATTGTTATTGGTACACCGGGAAGACTTCATGATTTAGTTGTTAAAGAAAACGTCTTAAAGATTTATAAAACTAAGTATTTTGTTATTGATGAAGCCGATATGACTTTAGATAACGATTTTTTAGAAGTTGTGGATAATTTAGCGGGAACTGTTCTTGAAGCTAAGTTTATGATTTTTAGTGCGACAATTCCTGAAAGATTAAAACCTTTCTTAAGAAAGTACATCAATAAGCCGATAATGGTTGAAGTTCATCCAGAAGAGATTTCCAATTTAAACATTAAGCATTACTTTATTAAGACAAGAGAACAGGATCGTTTTGTTTTATTAAAGAAAGTACTTGAAGTAATTAATCCTTATATGGGTATTATCTTCTGTAATACCAAAGAATCAGCTGATTTAGTGTATAACTGGATGAAAGAAAGAAATGAGAACGTAACGGTTTTTCATGGCGATATTGATTATAGAAAAAGAAAACAGATTATTAAAAGAATTAATAGTCTAGAATTTCAATATATTGTCGCAACGGATATTTTAGCTAGAGGAATTGATATTGTCGGCGTTAGTCATATTATTAATTATGAATTGCCAAGAGATTTCGAGTTTTATATCCACAGAAGCGGTAGAACCGGAAGAATTGATTTTGATGGCGTTGCGATATCTTTATATGAATTCAATGATAACACTTACCTTGATAAATTAGAAGGTAAGGGCGTTAGATGTGAGTATAAAGCAATTCGTAATGGAGCACTAGTTGACGGATCAATTAGAAAATCAAGAGAGAAGAGAATTAGACCTGAGAATGAGCTTGATTATGAAGCTAAGAGAAAGGTTAAAAAGCCAAAGAAGATTAAACCAGGATATAAGAAGAAATATCAGGCTGCTGTAGATAAAGAAAAAAAGAAATTGGCTAGGAAGAAAAGATGAGTTTACATGTCGTTTTATTCCAACCGGAGATACCACAAAACACCGGTAACATTATGAGAACATGTGCTGGAACTAAGGCAATTTTACATTTGATTAAACCATTAGGTTTTAAATTAGATCCAAAGTATTTAAAAAGAAACGCAGTTAATTATTTAGAACATGTAAATTATTTTGTTTATGATAATTTTGAAGATTTCTTAAGCAAGAATCAAGGTGAGTTTTATTTTCTAACAAGATATGGTAAGAAAACTCCTAAAGAATTTGATTTTAGTGATTATAATAAGAATACTTATTTGATTTTTGGTAGAGAATCTACCGGTATTCCTAAAGAAATATTAAGAGAGCATTTAGATAATTGTATAAGATTACCGATTACCGATGAAATCAGATCGCTTAATTTAGCTAATACTGTAGCGGTAATGGTTTATGAAGTCTTGCGCCAGCAAGATTATCATGGGTTATATTTAACTGAGCCTGAAACATTAAAAGGACCTGATTGGTTAAGCGAGTGAGGTGAGTTTTAAAAGTATGGATAATATTATTGGCGAAAAAATCGTCATCCATAGTTATAAACATGATAAAACCTTGCACAGGATGTGGAAGAACGCAACTATATTAGAAGATAATGATGATTTAATCATTGTCGCTAATAGAAGAACTAAGGTTGTGGAATCGACAGGACGTTTTTGGTATACAAAAGAGCCTTCAGTTGCTTTTTTCTTTAAAAACCATTGGTATAACGTCATCGCCATTATCAAAAAGGGTGAAGTTACATATTATTGTAATGTCGGATCTCCAGTATTAATTGATGAAGAAGCGCTTAAGTATATCGATTATGATCTTGACCTTAAGGTTGATAGTGATTTTTCTTATAAAATCTTAGACATTTACGAGTATAAAATGCATCAAGAAATGATGCAATATCCAAGTGATATCAAACAGATTTTAGCTAAAGAAATGTTAAATTTGAAATCAAGAATTGACAAAAGAGAGTATCCTTTCAACTCAGAATGGGTTTTAAGTTGGTATAATAAATTTTTGAGTTTAAAAGGTTAGTGAATAGATAACTTAATAACGATAAATATAAAAGATTAATTTGGATATTAGTCTTTTTTATGTTATAATATATAGTTAGGACAAATAAAAGAATTATTTTCCTTTTTGAAAGGTATACAAGACTTGTATAAAGGGTGAAGCATATGGAACTAATTTATAAGGTGAAGAAACCAGAAACAATTAAAAGATTTATGACAGAGAATAATATTCCGACTTCAATTTTACAAAAAGATGAAAAGAATTATAAAATATTTGTCAATGGTGAAATTAAATCTCGTAAAGATACGGTTAGAAAAGGTGATAAGATTCATTTTCTTTTAGAAGAAGAGGGACTTAATAAAAACGTTCAACCGGAAGACTTTGATTTAGAAATCGTTTATGAAGATGAGTATCTTTTAGTGATTAACAAACCGGAAAATATGATTATGACAGTATCGAAGTCAACACCGCTTCATACATTAAGTAATTATATTTTGGGATATTATAAGAAAATTGAATTGAATAATATGGTTCACTTTATTAATAAGATTGATAGGGAATCATCAGGACTTGTAGTTGTGGCTAAACACCGTTTCGTTAAGTTCTTATTAAGCAATAAGCTTGATAATGAGTTACAGTTCTCTTTTAAAGCAATTGTCGATGGCATTTTAGATGTTAAAGATTTTGATATCTGTTTACCGATTAAAAAACAAGACGATTCGTTTGTTAGAGAAGTTGTCGAAGTTGGCGGCGAAGAATGTTCAACTAGATATAAAGTTGAAAAGGAATATAAGAATTATTCTTTATTAGACGTTCAAGTTACTGGAAAAGTACCGCACCAAATTAGAGTTCATTTAGCTTTCTTTGGTAAAGCTGTAGTTGGCGATAAGATTTATAATAAGCATGAGTATCCTGTACCTTTGATGCTTTGTTGCTACAAGACAAGTTTTGTTAATCCAGTATCAGAAAAAGAGATTAATTTAGAACTTCCTCTGCCAAAGCATTTCACAGAGTTTTTAAAAGGAATTAAATAATATATATAAAAATAAAACTTCCAAACCTTAGATAATTTGGAAGTTTTTTGTTTTATTTAATATAGTTAATTAATAATTTTAATGTGTTTAACAATGCGTCTTTATGAGTTCTTTCCATACCGTGAGAAGCATGAACTCCAGGACCGATAAGCGCGCCTTTAAAGTCTTTTCCACCTCTTAGGGCTGCACTTACATCACTACCATAGAAAGGATAAATATCAGTTACATAATTTAGTTTGTTGTCTTTAGCGATATTGACTAATTTGGTAATGATATTGTAATCATATGGACCGCTTGAGTCTTTGCAGCAAATTGAAACGTCTTGTTCACTGCAGCTTAAGTCTTCGCCAATACAACCCATATCAACAGCAATTAGTTCATCAACTTCAGGGATATAAGATGCGCCATGACCAACTTCTTCATAGGTTGAGATGATGAAGATGAGGTTAGCGTTTGGTATGATGTTTTCTTGTTTGATATAGGTAAGTAATCCATAAAGGATAGAAACACTTATTTTATCGTCTAGGAAACGACTCTTTATAAAACCTGATTCAGTAATTGTTGTTTTTGGATCGAAGAAGATAAAATCTCCAGGGGCGATACCTAATTTTAAAGTATCTTCTTTAGATTTCACAACTTCATCGATTCTAACGATCATACTATCAGGATTTCTATTTAGCGAAGAAGCATCTTTATAGACATGAGATGATGGACTTGTAGAAAGAAATGTTCCTTGATAGTCACGGCCGTTTCTTGTGTGGATGGTGCAATATTCACCGTCTAATGTTGGCCAGATTGGTCCGCCAATCGTGGTGAATTTTAAATCACCATCAGAAGTTATGCTTCTAACCATCGCTCCTAGAGTATCAACGTGACCGCTAAGACCTAATGTCTTATCAGTTTTACCTTTGACTTCAACTAAAAGGTTGCCTTTTTTTGTTCTTTTTGTGGGAAAGCCAAGTTTTTTTATTTCTTCATCAATATAGTTTATGACCCCTTCAGTGAAGCCGCTTGGTGAGGGAATGTTAAGTATTTTTTTAGCGAAATTTAAGATTTCATTTAAATATAAGTCATTCATTTATGATATTCCTTTCTTTTTTAGACATATCTAATAACAAGTATATCATATCAATAGTTGATTTTTAAGCCTAATATCGCTTTAAATAATAAATTGTCTGTGATAGAATATATAATGAATAGGATGTGGTCAAATGGTCGTAGTCTTTGGTGGCGCTTTTAATCCGCCGACATTAGCACATAAAGAAATCTATTTTTTAATCGACAAAGTGGTTGGTTTTGATCATTTCATTTTTTTACCTGTGTCGAATAAGTATAATAAAAGTACGCTTATTGGTGATGAATACCGAATTGAAATGTTAAAGATTTTGATTAAGGATTTACCTAAAGCATCGCTTTCTTTGCTAGAGATTGACGATCAGAATTATTTAGGTACTTATGAGAGCTTAAAAAGGTTAAGCCAGATTTATCCAGACGAAGAGATTGCTTTTATTATTGGGTCCGATAATCTATGGAAATTAAAGAAGTGGATTAATTCGGAAAGATTAATTAAAGAGTTTAAGTTTATCGTGATTAATCGGAATAAACAAGATGCGACTAAGCATATTGAAAGTGATGATTTATTAAATCAAAACAAGGGTAATTTTAGAGTAATAAGAGGATTCAATCAATATATATCATCAACGGCATTTAGGGATAGTTTAGATCCTTCTTATGTGACTGACGATATTTATCAATACATCATGGAAAAAGATTTGTACCGGGGGAGATAGTTATGGAAAATGGGTTTTTAAAAGTAGCGTTAATATCACCAAAAGTAGAGGTTGGAAACCCTGCTTTTAATGTTAGAGAAATGCTTAAAGCAATTGATAAATGTAGTTGCAATATGGCGGTTTTCCCGGAATTATCCATCAGTTCTTATTCAGCTGGGGATTTATTTTTTCATAAGAATCTTTTAGATGATTGCTACAGCGGTTTAGATTATTTCTTAAAGAATAATCATTTTAAAGGAATTGCAATTTTAGGAATGCCAATTATCTTAGATCAATTGGTTTTAAATTGCGCTATTGTAGTTCAAGAAAACAATATATTAGGAGTAGTACCAAAGTTTTATTTGCCTAATACGAAAGAGTATTATGAGAAACGTTGGTTTAACTCTGGTTTTGATTGTATCGATAATT
>CAZMMT010000025.1:0-1775 GCA_964567465.1 uncultured Candidatus Izemoplasmatales bacterium
GAAGGCCTTTTGTGTATGGATGTTGTGGATTATAGAAGATATCATTAACTGAACCTTTTTCCATAATCATACCACCGTACATAACAATAACATCTTGACACAATTCCGCAATTACGCCTAAATCATGTGTGATAAAGATAATTGTCGTGTCTAACTCTTCTTTAACTTTTTTCAATAAATCCAATATTTGCGCTTGAATAGTTACATCCAAAGCAGTTGTTGGTTCATCACAAATGATTAGTCGTGGTTCGCAGGCTAAAGCCATAGCAACTAATGCTCTTTGTCGCATTCCACCAGAGAATTGGTGAGGATATTCTTTAATTCTTGTTTCAGGTTCAGGAATACCTACAAGTTTCAAGAAATGGACTGCTCTTTCCAACGCTTCTTTTTTATTGTATTTCCTTGTTTTGCCTTTTTTTATATCTTCTAAGACTTTTTCTCTCTCTTTTACATTCTCAATTAATTTAGCTTCTTCATAAGCTGCTTCTGGAGTAATGTGCATGTGTCTTAGAATAACTTCCATCATTTGATTTTTGATAGTAAAAACAGGGTTAAGCGATGTCATCGGATCTTGGAATATCATTGATATTTCTCTACCACGGTAATCCTGAATCTCTTTTTCTGATAGTTTAACTAAATCAACTCCATCAAAAATAATTTCACCATCAACAATTTTTCCTGGGGTGTCAATTAAACGCATAATTGATAAACTAGAAACACTCTTTCCGCTTCCTGATTCACCAACTATACCTAAAATACCCCCTCTTTTTAATTCGTAACTAATACCTCTAACGGCTTGCACTTCACCTAAGTGGGTAAAAAAAGATGTTCTTAGGTTTTTAACTTCTAGTATATTATCGCTCATCTTCTCACCTACCCTTTTCTAAGCCTTGGATCTAATGCATCTCTTAAACCGTCACCCAAGAAGTTAAAAGCTAACATCATGAATGCAATGGTAAGAGAAGGAATAACTAATTGATAAGGATATGTTTGCATAAAACTTGCGCCATCGTTAGCAAGTGAACCAAGAGAAGCTCTAGGAGCTGAAATACCTAAACCGATGAAACTTAAGAAAGCTTCTGTGAAAACAGCAGTAGGAATCATCATGGCCATAGTAACGATAATTGGACCTAAAGCATTAGGAATTAAATGCTTTTTAATAACTTTAAAATTTGAAACACCCATAGTTTTGGCTGCTAAAACATATTCTTGTTCTTTTAATCCTAGAACTTGGGCCCGAACCAATCTTGCCATTCCAACCCAGTAAACACTGATTAGGGTTATAATGATGGTTCCTAAGCCGCCCTGCCCAAAAACTTTTTCCAGGACGTTTACTTCAAACCAGCTATCTTTTAAAACTACCATTAATAGAATTACATAAAGCAGCAGAGGTATTGAATTTATTATATCTACAATACGCATCATTATAATATCGACGTTTTTGCCAAAGAATCCGGAAATACTACCATATAAGACACCGATGAAGAAGTTGATAATAGCTGCTGTGAAGGCAATAACTAAAGATACACCTGTACCATACATAAGTCTTGCCAACATATCTCTACCATTTTTATCTGTACCTAAAATGAAAGTTTTATTCCAAACACGGTCATGAACTTCTTTGTATTCGACATCTTCATAAGTCAAACTGAACTTGATGCCTTCTAGTCGTTTTAACGGATCAGTTTGATAGGTGAAATCAGCTGCAACTACAGCGATTTCATTGTTTTGATCATCATAAAGACGATAGGTATAAATACGATTAACTAAATCTC
>CAZMMT010000025.1:1875-13636 GCA_964567465.1 uncultured Candidatus Izemoplasmatales bacterium
TCATTGTTTTGATCATCATAAAGACGATAGGTATAAATACGATTAACTAAATCTCTATCTTCCTCAGCCAAATCAAATCTCTCTAGCAATTCTCCATCTTCGGTAACTAAAATTAGGTGGTACATCTCGCTCATAAATACATACATATCATCATCGAGTTTATAGATGTTTAATTGTGGCGGAATATTTTTATAGTCTAAATATTGCGAGTTATATTTATAAGGATTAATAAGTGGGCCAACTGTAGCGAACAAAATGACTATTATAACACTGACTAAACCAACGATAGCTAAATGGTTCTTTTTTAATCTACGCCATACATCTTGCCAATAAGTTAAACTTTTTCTCGTTTGTTCTTTATCTAATTTTTGTTCTTGTTTTAAGAAATTAAATTTATTTTTATTCATCATCATCCACCTACTTTGTCATCCTTATTCTAGGATCTATAACAGAATAAGCTATATCAACTAATAAGACCATAATGATGTAAAAAATAGCATAAAATAATGTAACACCAATTACTAAGGTATAATCTCTATTGCCAATTGACTCAGTAAAGTATTTTCCTATACCATTAATAACAAAAATTCTTTCAACGACAAAACTACCAGTCATTAAAGCTGCAATCATTGGACCGATATAAGTAATAACAGGAATTAAACTATTCTTTAAAGCATGTTTAAATATGACTTTAGATTCGGATAACCCTTTAGCTCTAGCGGTTCTAATATAATCTTGACGTAAAACTTCAAGCATACTAGATCTAGTTAATCTGGCAACAAAAGCCAATGAGTATCCTCCTAAAGCCACTACTGGTCCGACATATGCAATCGGGGTCGAGAGGCCTCCAACTGGAATCCAAGAAACTTTCTGCGCCAATAATATAAAAAGAGACCCGATAACAAAACTTGGAACCGTTATGCCGACGGTGGCGATTATCATTACACCATAATCAATAGCGGAGTTCGATTTCAGCGCAGAAATAACTCCGAGCGGTATTCCCAAGACAATTATGAAAATAACAGCAATTAAACCGATTTGAGCTGTTTGTGGGATTCCGGTTGCAAGAAGTTCATTAACTGTATAAGCAGGTTTTCTGAACGATGGACCTAAATCTCCAGTAAATAAGTTCCCCATGTAGGTAAAATACTGAATTAGCAATGGTTCGTTAAGGCCGTAGGCTTCTTCTAATCTTTCTCTAGTAGCTTCAGGAAGAGGTTTTTCTCTTGTGAAAGGACCTCCGGGAATAGCTCTTAGCATAAAGAAGACTAAAGTTACCACAATCAGTAGAGTCAAAATGGAGAAGAGAGTTTTTTTGATAATATACCGATTCATAAAATGTTATCTCCTCTTTTTGATTTTAATACCATATTTGAATGCAAATGAAAAATTTACATAAAAAAAGTGGTTATGTCTCATGCAAATTATATAGCAATAGAAAAACCATGTCAATAAGTCTAGCCAATAAATATAAACTAAATCTATTTATAATATGTGGTTATAATTTATGAATAACATGATAAAATATTACATGAGGTAGTGATTATGAAGCTAAAAAAGTTTGTATTTTTACCAATTATTTTGATAATAATATCAATAATTACATCAATTATTGCTTTCCAACAAACACAAAAATTAGAAGATGGATATATTTATGTCAATGATAATCAATTTACACCAATCTATGCGGGTGAATATTTCGCTATAATAGGTAACATTCTAGATGAAGAATATTACATTGCGATTGAGTCTTTAGATGAGTATTTGAAAATTACTACATATGATACATTAGAAAATGTTGTTCGTGAGTTTCAATTGGTAATTAAAGAAGTAGATCAAAATTATGATAAACAGATTGTAACTTCTGTGATTTCTAATGAAAAAGTAATTATTGATGAAATGGATGATTATTTATTTTTTGTTAATTTGGATATGGGAAACAATTACTTTTTTAGTATGTCAAGAGTAGATTTTGATGGTGAAAAATTAAATATAGCTCTAGTAAATATTCCAGAAAATGTTTATAATTTAAAATCACTTATGGAAAGTGTTTCATTCACAACCTTAATATTTGCGACTATTTCTGGTTTTACAATTGTCGCAATCTATTTTATCAAAAGAAGAAGTGACTAGAACAATCAAGAAGAAGGAGTTACCATGAAAATAGTCAAGTTAGTAGTGATACCAATAGTATTGGTTATAGCGTCAATAGTTTTTTATTCTTTATCTGCGGCTCAACAAAAGAAAATCGATTCCGCTTCATTTATAGTTGACGGTGGTGAAAAACTAGTAAACTATGGGGGAGAATACAAGGCCATAGTAAGAAATATAGATTACGACGCATATTATATGAAAATTGAATCAACTTCTGAATATTTGAAAATAACAACATATGACCAAGAAGAAATAATTCAAAAGGTATTTGGCGTTAGAATTAAAGAAAGCAATCAAGTCTATGACAGCTCTGTGGTCTTGAATGTGTACTCAGATGAGTTAATTTTTATTGATGATATCGACGCATATTTATTTACCATATCTTTAGAAGAAAACAGATCTTATAATTTTCAATTATTTAGACTAGATGACAATTCTGATGAAAATAATATTGAAGTCGAAGTGTTTAACATACCGAATAATGTTTACAATGTAAAATTGTTTTTTGATAGCCTAGCGCTCACAACCCTTTTGTTTTCGGCTCTTTACTTTGTTGGTGGTCTAGTAATGTATTTTGTTAAAAAGAAAAAAATCAGCTATAAATAGTTGATTATATAAAGGAGATAATTATATGAAATTTATTCATTCGTCACATGCCCCTGAGGCAATTGGTCCATACTCACAAGCTGTTTTAGTTGGAGATACCCTTTATGTATCTGGTCAAACACCGATTAATCCGACTACTAAAAAAGTTGATGGGACTGAGATTAAAAGTCAAACACTTCAATGCCTAAATAACATTCTAGCGATAGTTGAAGAAGCAGGTATGAAGAAAGAAAATATTGTTAAATGCGGTGTCTTCCTAAAAGACATGAATATGTTTAAAGACATGAATGAAGTCTATAAGAATTTTTTTGGAGAACATAAACCAGCTAGAGTTACTGTTGAAGTTGCGAGATTGCCACTTGATGCTTTAGTTGAAATTGATTGTACTTCATGCAAATAGAAACACGAATTAATTTTCGTGTTTTTTTATTATATGACGTTAACTATTCTTGTGATGAAACTTGAATTACCTGATGAATCACTAGCAGTATAAGTAATAATGTATGTGCCTTCTATAGTGGTATCCACATTACTTGATATGACAATAGTTGTATCGTTTTCGGCATTTTCAACAATAACACCAGCATCAATCCAAATTTGCCCAACTTTTATTGTATCAACACCAGGATTCAATTTTATGACAGGTGGTGTCTCATCAATTACAACAACGATTCTAGTTAGTTCAAAGTAAAACTCCTTATATTCAAACATATATGTAATATAGTAAGTTCCAATCTGGCTAGTATCAACTGTATTTTCCAAAACCTCAGTTGATCTTTTTAAACCAAAGACTTTTGCTGTTACTCCCGGGTCTTCATATTCGCTATTAAGAGTTATTGTATCAACACTAGGATTTAAGTAGAACTCAATATCTTCAATCTGAGCATTACAACCCATGAAAATTACAGAAGAAATTATAACTAAGAAGACAATTAGTATTCTTTTATTCATCGTCTTCACCTCTTAGATAATACCATTCAAGGTCGGTAACAGGATTAAATTCGGTATCAATAACAAAAACATATTTGCTTTTTTTATAGGTTATTTCATTATAAGTAACTTGATAAGTGACTTTGTATACTCCAGTAGTAGAAGTGTCGATATTGCTGATAATGATAACCTCACCGACATTTGATGTAGCGCCGTTATCAGTATAAATATCACCTTTAAATATAGTTGTAACACCTTCGTTGATAGTGATTATAACTTCTTGAGGCTTTTCAATAACATTTACTATTCTTATAATAGTTTCAACAACCTCTTCTTCAAAAACAACATCATATTCAACTGTGTACATACCAATTTTGTTTGTGTTTACAGGTGATTTTATAACAAAAGATAATCTATCATCACCCAATGAAATTTCACTATCAACCCACTCTTCATTTATATAAATTGTGTCTATTCCTGGGTTTAAAACGGCCATTTCAAAAAATAAGATTTTTTTGTAAATTGGTTTTACAATCAGGTCAGAGTTGATATTGTTAAGGAATTGATCCCAGTTCAAAAAAACATAATCAAATAGTTCGTCACTTTCTTTCAATGGAGCTACCGGAGAGGATAATGTTGAGTTAGGTTCTACTAGATATTCCTGATAAAAATCATTATTTTGATCAAGGAAAGTTACAATATACTTAAATTCATCTACCAGAGCATATAAAGTAAGATTATCGATAATAATTTGTTCTGAATATTTCGATTCAAAACCAATATCGTAATACCATCCAAAAAATCTCATACCTTCAATTTCAATATCAGGAAGACTATTAAGGGTAGTTCCACTCATAACTTGTAATTCATCATAAATCTCATCATTGTAGACTAAATTTATTGTATAGTATATAGGTTTGTATTTAGCATATAAAACAGTATCAGATGTAAATTGATATTCATTAGGTAATTGATTAGTAAGAAACTCATCTAAATACCAGCTATCAAATTCGAAGTGCTCCAATGTTGGACTATCTATTATTGGTAAGGATGAATTTATATCAATCCAAAAAGATTCGTTTTCTTCGCTATTATTTTTGATTAAAGTGATTTTTACTAAGTCAGTCAATAATGAGTTATTTAGGTTAATCAAACCATATCCGTAATAATCATCTCTGCCAGTTTCTCCAAGATCAACAGAACTTCTTGTTAAATTTTGATGTATTTCTTCATAGGAGAAATTGCCAGTACTGATAAGTAAAGCGATTAAAGCACTAACGTGAGGAGCTGAAAATGATGTGCCACTAACCTTAGCAAAGCCATTGTCAAGATTAGTAGTATATAGTAAATCACCAGGCGCAACTAAATCGACATATTCACCATAGTTAGAAAAATAACTGATTTCACTATTTTCGCTTACTGATCCAACTGAAATAACAGTTGGATAGGAAGCTGGATAAAACGGAACATCATTACCATCATTGCCAGAAGAAGCAACAACAAAAACTTCATTCTGATGAGCATATTCCACAGCTTCTAAAACACGCGAGTCTTGTGATGTGCTTCCTAGAGAAAGATTAATTACATCGGCACCATTGTCAACCGCATAATAAATTCCTTTAATGATTAAACTATTTAAATATCCTTCTTCACCAGGTTTATTAACTTTTATTACCATTAATTGAACATTATCTGTTAAACCATCGATACCAAAATCGTTATCTCTTTTGGCAGCGATAATGCCGGCAACATTCGTTCCATGGCCTAAATCATCTTCAACATAAGAGATTCCAATTTCTTCAGTATAGGCGTTATAAGACAAATCTGATATTCTGCCAACTAATTCTTGATGATCAGTATCAACTCCAGAATCAATAATGGCCACTGTTACGCCAGCATCACCAGTTTCTATTTGCCAAGCTTGATAAGCATCAACTAAGTCAAGATTATACTGTTGTGAAGTATAATCATTTGAAGGAACTTGTTCCCATGGTGGTCCAGATGGAATGGATATAGTGTTAAGCATATTTTTATGTGAATCTGAAAATGAAAAAAAGGCGATACTGAAAACAATCGCAAAAGATAAAATTATTAAAGATTTTTTAAAGAAATTATTTTTCAATACTATCACCTAGGTTTTTACGTACTGTTTTATTATACGTAATAGTAATATATTTTATTGGTATAAATTGCAAATAAAAGAGAACTAAAAAAATGTTAGTTCTCTTTGATAAAGTCTATGCTAATTATCTTATAAGAATTTTTCAAAAAATCCCTGTAAGAATTCTAGTAAAGATCTACCTCCAAAAAATGGAATTTGATCAAAAAGCCAAGCTATTTGACTAATTACTGGAACGTCGGGATAATAAATTGTAAGTGGTATAAATATGGAAATAAATATTGAAACAAAAAATAGAACTAAAACAACTATTTTAAACCATTTAGGGAAAAGTTTTTTAGAAATAATATCAAGTTTGACATTACTCTTAGTTGTATCTTCTTGAAGGTTTTCAACCTTAGTTTGTAACTCTAAAACTATTTGTTTTAGCGATAATATCTCATTTTTCAGTTCTTCAATACTTTCAGAGTCATGTTGAATAATAACTGGTTTTACAGCTTTTTCATCAAGCTTATTCTCTTCTGGTTTCTTCTCTTCTTGAATGTCAGAAATAATATCGTCTTTAACTTCAATAGTAGGAATAAAAGGTTCTTCCTTAGTTTCTAGTACGGGTCTAGTGACCTCTTCAGGTTTCTTATCAGCTTCTTCGATTCTTGTTTCAATATCGATAACAATCTCATCTGTTTCTTGATCTAATTTAGCCAAAGCTTCAGGATCTTGAAGGTATCTCTTGGCAACAACATTTCTTGAATCATATTCTTTATACATGTATTCAATCATTTGATCTTTATTGATATAAGCAAAAGCAATGATATTGTTTAATCTCGCAAAGTCTTCTAGTTCTTTTAAATTGAATTCTTTCAACTCAGAATGAATATCAGGAATGTACTCGTTTCTTTTCTTAAGTTCACTTACAACTATTTCCATTACTTGATTCTTTGTTAATCTAGTAGGAACTTTCATATTATATTTAGAACCGATTTGTTTAATCTCGCTTATTGTTGCACTTAAAACAACTCTACTTGCAAAAACACTTCTAGTCAGTCCATCGAATGTATCTACTTCATCATAGATGTAAGGCTCAATGGCTTTGTTAAAAAGTCTTAATGGTGGAGTTCCTTGATTGTTTTCGTATTTTTTTGACACTTTCTCAATAAAAGTTGCAATATCTTCTTTAGGTACAGCTTCGTGAAGGAAGAAATTTATAAGTCGTTTCCAAAATTCAAATAAAAATTCTCTTTCTAAATCTCTATTGTTAAACTTATACATTTCATTTTCAAATTGGGTTTCAGAGAATGAATCAATCCAATTTAATCTAGTCTGTCTACGGGATTCTTCAAGTCTTTCAGGACCTTCAGCATCACTTTCCGACTTTAATAAATCATTGTATTCTTGTTGCAAAACAGGAAATAAAACTTTTTGCAAAGAATTGAAACGGATTGATCTAGGAAAATTGATATCAAGCTCGGTTAAAAAATTGGCAATTTCATCTCCAGGAACATTGACTAAATTTTCTGCTATTTCATCAATCGAGTAATCTTTATTCAGTTTTTGATAAACATCTTTCATAATGATTCTCCTTTTTATCTTTCATTGATATGACAAAAGTATTATAACATAACACATATTAAAAATAAATCCACTGATTAGAAAAAAACCACAAAACATAAAGGTTTTGGGTTTTTAACTTAGTTTTTTATTATTTCAATAAATCTAGATTGCTCCAGCTTGGTTCTAGTTTATTATCTTCAATTAAGTGAACTATAGAGATTATCTTATCATTTAAAGGTGTGTCTACATTAAATAAATCACCATGTTCGCAAACCATTCCATTAATTGCTTCAATCTCAGTTTTTCTTCCTTCTTTTAAATCTCTTAGCATACTAGATTTAATTAAGCGATGCTTCTTCATAGCTATAGGAATAAGCATTAGACTAATACATCTTTTTAATTTGCTGTTATAATCTAACAATTTAATAATGTCCTTGCCTTGAAGCGGTTCAACTTTAATTCCACCAGCTTTTGTTACTTCAATGCACTCTTTTATTATTTTCAATGCAAATAACCTTGATTCTTTATTCTTAGCTATCTCACCAAAATTAGCATCAGTAATAACAGACAAGCCACTAAAGGCTGCATTGATCATTAATTTTGCCCAACGAGCACCGGTAAAGTTGTTTTCGACAGTCACTTCACCCATAGAGTTCAGTAATTTGACTATATAGTTAAATAGTACATCGTCATTATTACCGTACTTACCAATACTGAAAGTTAATGTTTCTCTGTTAGGCTCTGAAGTTAACTCACTAACGCCTTTGCCATGGAATGTTGCACCCCAACTCATCGTACAACCACATGTTTTGTCTTTGCCGATTACATCAGCAACCGATTTTTCTGGTAATCCGTTTTGCATAGTACAAACTAATGATTTTTCTTTTAAGAAAGGAATTAAACTTTCAACTACCTCTTTATTATGTTTTTGTTTAGTCATTAGTAGAATAATATCGTACTTATCTTTTATCTCTTTTGGAGTAATTGCTTTTACATTTTGAACAAATTCTATTTTGCCAATTATGTGTGCTCCTGTTTTGTTCAAAGCTTTAACATGTTCTACATTGCGATTGATAAGATCAATTTCATAACCGGCTTTAGTTATATATGCACCTAATATTGTACCCATTGCACCTGCGCCGTAAATACCTACTTTCATAAATACCTCCTACGAATATACTAAAGTATAACAAAAATTTTAAACTTTTTCTATCTATTTTAAACACCGTTTTGATATATTGAGGCTTTTTATACCGTTAATTTGAATGACTACTACAATATCTTTTTGAAAAAGTGTATAATATTATATAAACATATAGTTAATTAAAGGGGATTTTGAAATGAGTATATACTTATGGATATTATATATGTTTGTAGCTTCTTTATCTGTTATGCCTTTGGCAAGAATGGATTTTTTTAATGTGAGTCCAAGATATAAGTACTTTAAATACCTTAGTATTTTTATGTTTTTGTGGACGCTTATTATTGGTATCAGATATATTTCCACAAATCCATATATTACCTATTACATAAGTTTAACTACTTATCCCTTAGTGTTTTTACTTACAGCGCTTATATTTTTAGCGATTATGAAGTACCTAAATAGAAAAGTTCCAAAATTACTAACTTATTTTTTCGTTATATTTTTTATTCTTGATTTAGGATTTTCATATACCAATAATTTACACCAATTAGTACTTCAAATTGGTTTTAGCGACTCTTTAACCTACGAAATGATTTCTTCAGCTAATCATGGTACAGTGTTCTACATTCACACTGCTGTATGTTATAGTATTTTACTTATAGCAATGGTTTCAATTACCGGAAGTTTGTTTAACAATCTAAAGAAAGAAAAAGATGTTTTTCCATTTGTTATTATGGTTTTGGCCATTATACTCGGTATAACAACGAATGTAATTCACTTGTTTGTTTATAGCATCGCTTTAGATCCTACCTATATAGCATTAGTTTTGTTGATAACTTTATTATATAGCATTTTCTACATTAGAGATTTGAAACTAATTTTTAAGTTTAATGGTAATGAGTTTATTCTTAATAATTTGCGAGAAATGTATCTATTGGTTAACCAACGTGGGATAATTATTTCCGCATCAAGCGAACTGGTAAGCAGATTTGATTTAGATATAGAAGCCGAGTTGACTTTTTCTGATTTTAAAAGATTAGCTGTTGAAAAAGCAGTTATATACAAGGATTCAAAATCAATTGAAAATTACTATGATAGAAATAAGATTTATCTTCATATGATGGAAAAAGAAATAAATCTTCCTTTACTTAAACATCCAGGAAAATTTTACTTATTTTATGATGAAACACAAAATCAAAAAAATATTAATGAGATTAATTATGTAATGACTCATGATTTAATGACGAAGATTTATAATCGAAATTACTTTGAAAGTTTAGAAAAAGATATTGAAGACCACTATAACAATTATTCTTTGATTATGTTCGATTTAGATGGCTTGAAGTTATATAATGATTATTTGGGCCATAGCGAAGGAGACAAACTTTTAATAAGATTTGCAGAGGCTTTGAAAGGTATATCGAAGAAATACGAAAACTTAATTCCGATTAGAATGGGTGGGGATGAGTTTCTACTAATAGCGTTAAATAAAGATATGAATGATGTTGAAGAATTATTATATGATCTGAAGAAAAATACTTCCAATAATGATTTATCCGAGCATATAGGTTTTTCTTACGGTTATTCTCAGAATAACTTCTCTAATAAAAAATTTAGAAAAGTATTAATAGAAGCAGACGTTAATCTATATACAATGAAGACATCTAGAAGAAAAGCGAAAGAAGAGTTGGAAGAATATTTAAAAAGGCATCAAACCAATCATATTTAAGTGTATTCAAAAAGAATACACTTTTTTTATGCATAAATTTTCATGAAACATAGTTATTATGATAAAATAGTTAATCAGGTGGAAAACTATGGGTTATCAAAATGTATTCTATAAGTTTATGCTAAAAATGAAAACCAATATTAAATGGATTGGCTTTTTTCTAATAGTAATATTTACTTTTTATCCCATAATTACTATTATTATAGCCGAAAAAGGAATGTTAAGTTACTTATTGGCTACATTGTACTTAAGCAGCGTAATTTATGGTTATTTTTTTGTTAAGCGTGAAAAAATAATCTCATCTAATTTGTTTGATCTTAATATTGTCTTCGTAATTTTAGGGACAATTATAACCTATGAGCTAACAAATATCTTTTCACTTTCTATTGTTGTTTCATCTGCTCTTGTAGGTTTGGTAGGTTATCTGATTAGTAATAAATATTCAATTGCTATCTATGCTGGAAGTTTTGCTGGTATGAGTTCATATCTTATATTTAACCGATTTGAGATTCTTTTTGTGGCAATTGTTGCTGCTATAGTTTTTCAAATAGTAAAGAATGTTTTTAACGGCTTTGGAGGAAGATTGGGAACAATAGCTTTTATAGCAACAGCAACTACAGGATTAATTTTCAATAAAAGCAGTCTAACTGCTCATCATTCATATGACGTTTGGTTATTATTTTTGTTCTCGGTAACTGGGGTTTTGATATCCTGGATTATCCATAATCAATTTAACAAATCTCCAGTTATTGCATCGGCGGTACCAGGGTTAATTATTGGATTAATCTTTGGACAAATATTCAAAGAACTTGAAGTTTATAGTTACATTTTCTTTACAGCGACTTTTGTTGGTATGGCGAGTAATTTTGTTATTAAAAATATTTATCAATCGCTATTTATAGGCGTTATACTGTCATTAATATTTTTGAGTTTTTTTCATTACTTTAATGGTTTTGGAGGGAAGATGGGTTTGATGGCATTTATTAGCGTGTTGATTGGCAAAGCGATATTAGAAATTGGATTTAAAGTTAAAAATCTTTTGATAAAGTAGAACCATTTATATAAAGACGCAATAAAATTAAGCTAGATATGATGTTTAGCTTTTTTTCTTTGTTTGTTAGTGAATCTAATATATCAAATATGATATAATTTTTAGAGTAACGAGGTGATTGAATGTGATTGTATATGATTTAGTTATTATTGGTGGAGGAGCTAGTGGCATTATGGCTGCCATTACTGCTAGTCAATACTTAGATAAAATTTTAATTATTGAAAAAAACAACCGTATTGGTAAAAAGATATTAGTGACTGGTAACGGTAGATGTAATTACACTAATGCATTTTTAAAAGCTACAGATTTTAATAGTCCATCTTTTGTAGAAAACGTCTTTAATCAATTCGGACCTCAAGATACTATTGATTTCTTTGAAACACTAGGAATTGAACCCAAAATAGAAGATGAAGGGAAGACTTACCCTTTAAGCGAACAATCATCGAGTTTTCTTGATGTCTTTTTATTTGAAATCAA
>CAZMMT010000026.1:0-13448 GCA_964567465.1 uncultured Candidatus Izemoplasmatales bacterium
ATTGGCAACGAGTTTGTTATAAATATAAAAGATACTGCTGTATTATCAGTAATTGGTATCTTTGAACTATTCAATCAAACTAAAAAAATCACTTCACTTCATTACCGTCAACTTGAAGCTTACGCGATAGTTGCGGTGATCTATTTGATTCTTACTTACTCGATTACATCTATCCTTAAAATCATTGAAAAAAGAATGGGTATGAAACCCTTAGAACTTACTAGTTCAAACTAAAGGAGGATTTTTAAAAATGACTGTCTTAAAAATAAATAACCTCCACAAATCCTATGGACTTGAAGAGGTCTTAAAAGGAATTAATCTTGAAGTTACAAAGGGTGAAATCATCTCAATTATTGGTAGCTCTGGTAGTGGAAAATCAACTCTTTTGCGCTGCATTAACTACTTAGAAATCCCCTCTTCTGGAGAAATCCTTTTTCATGACCAAAACTATCATCAAACCAATAAATTAATCCAATCCTTAAGAACAAAAGTAACTATGGTCTTTCAAAGTTTTAATCTCTTTGAAAATCTAAACGTCTTAGAAAACTTAATTCTCGCACCGCAAAAAGTTTTAAAACTTAACAAGTCGGAGCTAACGCAAAAAGCCTATGAGACGCTTGAATCTGTCGGTATGAAAGACTTTGCGAGTAAACTGCCTAAACATCTATCCGGTGGTCAAAAACAACGTGTGGCTATTGCTAGAGCCTTGATGATGAATCCAGAAATTATCCTTTTTGATGAACCGACATCCGCTCTTGACCCAGAGATGGTTGGCGAGGTTTTAGACGTGATGAAATCATTAGCTAAGACCGGTATAACCATGCTAATTGTGACCCATGAAATGAGTTTTGCTAAAGAATTATCTGATCGGGTAATCTTTATGAATGAAGGTGTAGTTTATGAAGAAGGAAGTCCAGAAACTATCTTCAATAATCCACAACTTCCAAGAACCAAAGAATTCTTAAAAAGATTTAATCAATAACTTCTTCACCCTTGATTAAGCAGATTAAAGATTAAAACACAAAAAAAGTCGCTAATCAGCGACTTTTTCTCTTTTATAGTCAATTCCTTTTAAATCTATCTCAAATCTACACTTATCAGATCCACCTAAAATTGTCTCTAAAGTTCTTATCCTTAAATCCTGTCCTAAAATAACTTCAAAAGGAAACTTCGCAAATCCAGCCGAGCAATAACAAAATCTTTCATCTAGCTTCTTTTCATCTTTAATTGCTTCTCTAGCAAAAGGACAATGACAACCCATATACTTCCTAGTTACCTCATCAGTAGCGGCTAAATAATTTAGAGTATCATAAGGAATTTTTGTTATATATAACTTTTCATTTTCTAACACAGCTGATAAAACTTCTTGATTGCTTTTAACATGCTCAATCACTTCTTCAGTTATAGTCTGTTCAAACCACACCTTACCCTCAGTTAAACATTCCCTTAGTTCCTTAACCTTCCGATCATGTCTTTCCTTAAGGTAGGTCTTAAAATCCACAGCTGCTTCATATTCGATTTTTTCTCTTAATTGTGATTTTTCACTGACATCATGATTATTACCGGTTAAAACATATTTAACCAATTCATCGGTTAGATTTGCTTCTAACCGTTTCATTAAGTCTTCAATTCTTCCTGGTAATTCCTTAGGACTCATGCCTAGTTTAGGCATGACATAGCCTTTAGTGATATCTTTAACAGTTTCATCATTGACGGTGTTTTTGATTCTTCTAATAATATTATCCACGACACCTAACATTCCCGTATATCTAGTCAAATGAATATAAAGGTCATTTCTTTTTGCGACTTTAAAATATCGCATCAAAATGACAAAATGCTCAATATTACTCTTCTTTGATTCCACAAGAAATTTTATCGCTTTATCCAAAATATCTTCATTAAAATCATCTAGCTCATTAAACTCTCCATTTAACTCTTCAAGTAACTTCCAAGCATCCTCAAATTCGCTCATTAGGTTATTACGCAAATATAAATCTTTGAAAGCTTCTTTATTCATACAACACTCCCCACATTTTTACTTCTATTATAATAATAAACTGTAACGGTTTATTTTTCAAGACTATAGCCAATATTTAAAGTAAACACTTTCATAAGCGACTAAAGGTTAAAATCATTGGACTTTTATAATGATAAAAGTTAATATATTAATGTAAGAAAAATTAAAACGAAGGGGCATTAAAAAGATGAATGTCATCATTATCGGCGGCACTGGTTTACTTGGTCTTTCTGGAGCTAAAGAATTAATCAAAAGAGGTCACAAAGTAAAAGCATTATCTCTACCAGAAATCCCAAAAAATCTTGATATTCCTAGTGAATTAGAACTAGTCTTCGGAAACTACGAGACCATGAGTGATAACGAACTAAGAAAACATTTGCGAAACCAAGAATCGCTTGTTTTTGCTGCTGGTGTTGACGAAAGAATTGAACACGCTGGACCAATCTATGACTTTTACTACTCAAGAAACATTCAACCCCTAAAAAGACTATTAAAAATCGCTAAAGAGATGAAACTTAAAAGTGCAGTCATCTGCGGATCTTACTTCACTTATCTCGACCGTTTATGGGAAAACCTCTATCTTTACGAAAACCACCCTTACATAAAATCCCGGGTTGACCAAACCAATGAAGCTTTTAGTTTCTATGATAAAGACTTTGCTGTCACGATGTTAGAATTACCTTATATCTTCGGTGTTCAAGAAGGAAGAAAACCAGTTTGGGTTTTCTTAGTGGAAATGATTAAAAAAATGCCTCTTGCTACCTTCTTTCCTAAAGGCGGTACAGCAATGGTAACTGTAAACCAAGTCGGTCAAGTCATCGCCTCAAGCGTTGAAACCGCTAAAGGTGCAAGAATGATACCTGTAGGTTATTATAATTTAACCTGGAAGAAAATGATCAGAATCATTCATAAAGCAATTGGTACACCTAAAAAGCCAATAATTTCAATTCCTAAATGGATCTTTAAACTCGGCTTAATCTCAAGACAAAGAAAACTTAAACAAAAAGGAATCGAATCAGGTCTTAATCTAAAACTATTACCAAAAATAATGTCTAAAAAAGCCTATATTGATAACCGTTATTTAAAAGAAATTCTTCTTGTTAAAGAAGACAATATTGAAAAAGCAATTACCGATTCAGTAAAACTATCTCTTAATATATTAAACAATCAATTAGAAGTTGTTGATATGAAATAAAAAGAAGGCTATTTAGCCTTCTTTCTTCTTTTAAAAGTAAAAATACTCTTTAATTTTAACTTAAACTTTTCTAATCTTTCTTGACGTTTTTGACGTTTCTCAAACTTACGTTTATCTTTTTTAGCCTTTAATTCTTCTTTAATCTGTGCTCTGATTTCTGCCTTTTTCTCTTTATCAGCCAAATACTCAAACTTAAACAACTGTTTCAACTGTTTCTTAACAGCCTTTGCCTTTGACTTAATCGTAAGACCAGATGAATCAGCCACATAAGCCTTAAGACTTCCAACTCTTCTTGACCCACGATTAATATCAGAAATCAAGATTTTAAGTTCGTTCGCATCAATTGTAATCTCTAAACAATCTCTTGATTGAATAACCACTTTATAATTCTCACTAAGTTTATTGTCTTTCAAATAAGCTTTATGATAATTCAGTGAATGATTCTTATAAATAAAGCCAAAAGCAATTACTCTAGTATCATTTACGTTATTGTTAAATATCGTTAATGCGAAGCTTCTTTTGTCTTCAGTCGGTTCTAAATTATAAGCACTATTAATCCTGAACTTCTTATTAGAAAAGAACTTTGACATATAAAGGTTATATCTTAAGATGACAATCATAAAAATTGTTAAGATGAAAAAGCCACCTAATACAATAAAACCTAAGTTATCTTGGATAAATTCTGGCATTATTTACTCACCTCTTCTTTACTTAAATATTCAATCAATTGGTTAATGTTCTTCATTGTATGCGAATTATAATAATCAAAATCAAACTTCGCTCCATGTTTTACTAAATACTCCATTGTTTCTGCATCTTCATCAAGCACTTCACTGAGTAAGAAGTTGAGTTCTTTCTCGTGCAACTTACCAACCACCATATCTAATACTGAAAGATCTTTATGTTTAACTGCTATTTGCCCAACTCTTTCATAATCGATATCCTTTTTAACCTCTTCAAGTTTTAAACAATATTCATAATAACTTTTTTTCTCACTCATTATCCCTTTAGAGATAACATCAGTTAAGCTTTCGTAAACTCTTAAACCAATCATCTTCTTAAAAAGATTTAAATGGTCATTATCCATCACTATTAATATCGCTTTTTGAAAATTAAAGGTAGCGCGTTTATTATCTGGTAATTCTTCTTTAAAGAATTTCTTCATAAATAATTCTATGCCCTTTGGAAACTGTTCATTGAACATCACCTTAACAAAACTTAAGAAATCCTCTTCCATAGCGTAAAACTCTAAATAGACATTTAAAACGTGGTTTAGTTTGTATCTAGCTATCGTATCTAACCATAGTTGTTTCGTAATAGCTTTTACGGGACGCTTCATATTAAAGAAAATCACTTTATACTCTTGAATAATCTTTAATTCCATCATTTCTTCAATTAGATACTTATTAGTTTCTTTATTAATCATATCCCAAATTGTTTTGGCATTATTATAAAGGCTGATGTCAAAACAATTATTTAAATCACTATATGCTTTAATATATCTGATTGTACCCGGTAAATCATTTTTCAAACAATACTCGATCAACTTCAAATAAATATCTTTAGCCCGGTGAAAATGGTCTCTTACAAACAACGCTTCTAACTCATGAAGATAACTAAATATTTCCAATACATCCTCATCAATCAGATAATCAACTAAAACCCTACCAAAGATATCCGGTTCTTCAATTACTGTTTCTCGGGAATAGTTTCTTTTAAAATCAGCTAACCCTCTTCTCGCTAAAGCTTGATAAGGAGAATCAAACTCCTCTGCATCACTTCTTTTACAGTTAAGAATATCTTCAACCTTCATATTAAGTAATTCAGCGATAACATTTAAATTCTTCCGACTGAAGGAAGATTTACCATTCAAATTTTGTGAAACAGCGGTTTTAGTAATATTTAATTTTTGAGCTAAAGCGTCTTGCGATATTTTATTTTCTTTAAGTTGGTCCTTAATAAATTGACCTACTTTTACATTATCCACAACTTCTGGCATACTTTCCTCCTATAAATAAACTTCTGATATCTAAACTTAACAATACTTCTCTTCTATAATACCGCTTTTTAGGATATTTTGCAATCAAACACTGGAAAATATTTTTACTCGAACAAACATTAAAAAGCCTATAAATACCGCTTTTCCATCAACTTATATTTTCTCAAATTCATCACAAAAAATTCACGAAATAAAATGCTAGACAAAATATTTTAATGTGTTATAATATTCAAGGCAAAAAGGAGGGTTTTATGTTAGAATATATCGGCTATCTAGCTTCTGTCATCGTACTAGTCTCATTATTGATGAGTTCAGTGAAAAAGCTTAGATGGATAAACCTCTTTGGGTCTTTAACCTTTGTTATCTATGGCTTATTGATAAAAGCATATCCAATTGCTATCCTTAACATCGGCACTGTGGGAATAAATATCTATTATTTGATTAAAATGACAAACACCAAAACTTATTTCAAAATCTTAGAAATAGATAAAAACTCTAAATACTTAGAACATTTTCTCCTCTTAAATAAAGATGATCTAAAAAACTACTTCGATATGAAAGAAATAGACGTTGATGCTGCAGAAGTCAAATTCTATATCTTAAGAGACATCGTACCTGCTGGAGTATTTGTTGGAGCTAAGAAAGACAGTCACACACTAGAGATTGTACTTGATTATGTATCTCCGGCATACCGCGACTTCTCAATCGGAAAATATCTTTATTCCCAAGAAAAACAATTTTTCCTTGATAAAGGCTATGACACAATGATTACTTACACCACTAATCCAATTCATATGTCTTATTTAAAGAAAATGGGATTCGTAAGATTCCCGGAACAAGACCAAGAAGATTCATTCTGTTACAAAATCACTCTTTAGACCAAAGATAAAATCGATCCTTTTAGATCGATTTTTTTATTGGTTTAATTACTTCTTCATCTTTATTCTTTGGACTATTTACCTTTACGCTAACTTCATAAAGGTCCATCTCATCTTCACGATAAGGAACTAATACTCTTTTCAATATCTCACTATTTCTAATCTTGGGATCAAGCCAAATCTTCATCTTGTCTTCGTCCAAGATCACTGGCATCCTGTCATGAATGCTAGCCATTAAATTATTAGCCTTTGTGGTTAGAATTGTTGCGGTGTATTGCTTATTACCAGCCTTATCGATAAACATCGTCCAAAGTCCTGCAAAGCCAAAGACTTTACGGTTTTTAAGAACGAATCTATAAGGCGTCTTTACCGAAGTGCTTCTTTCCCATTCGAAAAAACCATCAGTAAGAATAATACATCTTCTTTCCATAAAACTCTTTTTAAATGTCTTTAAACTCTCGACGGTTTCACTTCTGGCGTTGATTAATACATTTCCTTCTTCAAAGGTCTTAAAACCCCATTTGATTAAACCAATCCGGTATTTAACCCCGTCACTCACTAAAGACACCAAGTCTTCACTTGGAGCGACGTTAAACTTTGGAAGTTCAATCTCTTCCGGGATTACTTCAATATCAAAGTTTTCTTTTAAGTATTTAGTTAAATCCTGTTTTGAAACTGCGATTGATAATCTTCCGCACATAATTTACCTCAAAAATTTCTAAAACGTTAATAAGTGATACTTGTATTATACCGCAAGTATCACTTATTTTTTATTTATAAAGCTAAATTATTCTATTTCATTTGCCCTGTCTTGAGGCAAGATTAAATTTAACAATACTCCAACAAGCGCTGCTAAACTCAAATCATAGATTGAGAAAGTCCCAAATTTAATAATTGCTTTCCCTAAACCTATAACTAACATAGCCGCAACTACTATTACATTTCGCATTGAACCTAAATTGATTCTATTATCAATTAAAACCTTCATCCCGTTAGCTGCGATAAATCCATAAAGGATAATACTCATACCGCCCATAACTGCCGGTGGAATCGAAGCTATTAAAGTTGTAAAGATATTCACAAAACTTAATAAAATCGCAATCACAGCCGCTCCACCAGTAACATATACTGAAGCTACTCTAGTCATCCCAACAACTGAAGTGTTTTCACCATAAGTTGTATTAGCAGGACCACCAACTAATGCCGCAAAAGCTGTCGCTAAACCATCACCCATTAAAGTCTTATCAAGACCTGGATCAGTTAAGAAGTCTTTATCACAAATTTTTGATAAAACTGAATGGTCACCGATATGTTCAGCTGCTGTCACAAAAGCGATTGGTGCTATTGTAATAACTGCTGCAAGGTTTATTTTTAAGAAGGTAATATCAGTTCCTAAAACATTAACGCTACTGTCTTTAAATCCTAAGATCATAAATTCAGGAATCTTAAACCAAGAAGCTGGAGTTTCAAGCACTGCTTTAACGTTGGTAAAATCAACTATACCCAAAGCAACAGCTAATAGATATCCACCAACAATACCGCATAAGAAAGGAATAACTTTTAAAAAGCCTTTTGCTTTAATCGCTACAAACACAACGATTACAAAAGAAAATAAAGCCACAACCATTTGTTTCCAAGTACCGCCTTGTAAACCGCTTGAACCAACCGCAACTGTACTTAATATTAAACCGATAATCATAATCATTGGACCGATTACAACCGGTGGTAAGATTTTATGTAACCAGTTTGTTCCAACTAACTTAATAATTAAACTGATAATCACATAAACAATACCTACCGCAAATAAACCAGTCATAACAGAAGCATAATTACCAACGCCGGTTTCTGCATAACCACTAATACCTGCAATTACCCCCATATAAGCGAATGAACTTCCCAAGTATACCGGAACCTTAGCTTTAGTACAAAGAATATAAATCAATGTACCAACCCCTGAAGTGAACAAAGCTACACTAATCGGTAACCCCGTTACCATTGGAACTAAAATTGTCGCTCCAAACATCGCAAACACATGTTGAAAACTTAACGCAAACCATTTCCCCTTTGAAGGTTTCTCCCTCACACCAATTAACATTTTTTCTGACATAATTAAAAACTCTCCCTTTCTTATATTTTATTTTAAAAAAAAGATGGAATAAATTATCCATCTTTTAAAAAATTAAACTAACAATACGAATTTTATAATGAAGTTGATGACGAATAGCGCCGCCAAGATATACATTACTGGCGAAACCTCTTTTCTTCTCTTTGTAACTCCCATCATTACTGCATAAATGATAAATCCAAAAGCAATACCTTCAGCGATACTACCACTCATTAACATAATGATAATAGTGATAAATGTAGTCGCTACAACGATATTATCTTTCCAATCAATATCTTTTAAAGAAGAAACCATCAAAGCTCCAACAACGATTAAAGCCATTGAAGTAACTGGAGAATAAAATACACCATCAATTAAAACTGCATTTACAAACGAGAACAACGGATAGAACAATAAACTCACGATGAATAACAATCCAACAACAGTCGCTGCTAAACCGGTTCTAGCACCTTGTTCAATACCTGTAGTAGATTCAATATAACTTGTTACTGTAGAAGTACCAACAATCGCACCTACGATTGTACCGACAGAGTCTGCCAATAAAGCTTTTTCGCCATCAATCAATTCACCGTTTTCATCTAATAAACCAGCGTCATGACCAACTGCCACTAAAGTACCTGCGGTATCGAAAAAGTCAACGAATAAGAATGTGAAAATAACTGCATAAGCCATCGGTTTAGCTAAAAGTGAACCCATAGCTCCAAAAGCTTTACCAAATGTTTGACCAACATTTGCGATACTACCTAAGTTACTACCACCGATACTTGGCATATAAGCTGCTAAAGAAGGGAAGATAACTCCTAATAAAACACCTAATAAACCAGTAACTACGATAGAAATGATAATTGCAAAACGACTGATCTTCTTATTTAATGCATAAAGAATGAAAACCAATACAACACCAAACACTGCTAATAAAACTGTTGGATGTGCTAAATTACCTAATGTAACCAATGTGTCTGGATGACCAACAACAATTCCTGAAGTTTTAAGTCCCACAAACGCGATAAAGAAACCAATACCAGCACCAACTGCTAATTTTAAATTCTTTGGAATCGCATTCAATACTATTCTTCTAAGTCCTGTAATGGAAATGATTAAGAATAATACCCCAGAAATCAAAACTGCTGCTAAAGCTTCTTCCCAAGTAAATTGTAATTGTCGAACAACAACCCAAGTAAAGAAAGCATTAACACCCATACCAGAAGCTAGACCAACAGGATAATTTGCATATAACCCCATGATCAAACTAGCAATAGCTGCCGCAATCGCAGTAGCCGCAAACACAGCTGCAAAATCCATTCCCGCAACACTTAGCAAACCACCGTTAACCGGTAAAATGTAAACCATTGCTAGGAAAATTGTGAGTCCGCCTAAAATTTCCTTAGAAATCGTCGAACCACGTTCACTAATCTTGAAATACTTGTTTAAACCTGATGCAATTTTTTTCACTTCAAACCTCCCTAAGTTTTATTTTCTTAACATTTGGCCATAAGAAAAGCCTTAGATTTTTCTCTCTAAGGCTAGGCAAACAAACTAAATAAAACAAATAAGTCCTATCATTTGAATGAATAGCCGTAGTCTTATCATTTAAGGTGATAAGGTAGAAACGTTCGAACCATATTATCGAATATATACGACCAAATATTAACTTAGTTTTAATTATAAACAACTTAATAAAAACGCGCAACTATTTTTTAAAAATAATTTATGAAAACGCTTTTATCCTAAAACTACCAATCTATCTTTTAAATCCTTCTTCGGTTTTTCACCAGGAATTTCTAAGACTCTACCAAATGGCATCTGTGCATTTAATGTCCAGTTCTTATTGATTCCAAATTCTTTCTTTACTTCTTCTTCAATAAGTTCATTATAATGTTGCAAGCTAGCTCCTAAACCAACAGACTCTAAACCAACCCAAACATTACCTTGTAACATTCCGTTTTGTTCAACTGCCCACTTAATAAAGTTTTCTTTATAAAGCGGGAACTTCTCAGTTAACATCTTCGTTGTTTCACTATCATCAAAGAACAATACTGTTCCAAACCCACTCTTAAAACCATTTATTTTTTCTTCTGATTTTGAGAAATCTTCAGCCTTTACAACTCTTTTAATTGCAGCCTTTACCATTTCCCAAAACTCATCATGTTTTTCTTCAAACAATAAAACTATTCTTTGACTTTCTGAATTAAAAGCTGATGGTGTAAACTTTAACGCTTCCTCAACAACTTTTAAAATATCTTCTTTCTTAACTTCAACTTGTTTATCAATCGCATAGATTGATCTTCTATTCTTTAAACTAGCAAAAAATTCCATTTTATCCTGTCTCTCCTTTAGTTTTTAACTACTCCTGTATTTACTAACTTTACGCCATTAGCGAGTGAATCGCTAATCGGACAAGTCTTTTCAATAAACTTCGCAAATTCCTCTAATTCTTCTTCACTATTGTCTGAAGTGAAATGCATCTTAAATCTGATTTCTTGGAAACCTGACCTAACATCCGACTTACCCATAACTCCGGCCATATCCATATCGCCTTCTATTTCTAGTGAGAAATCACTGAATTCAATATTAAACTTCTTCGCATACATACTAGCCACAATTGCTTGACAAGCACCTAACACACTTAAAAGTGCGCTCATTGGGTTAATTCCTTGATTAGTGCCACCCATCTTTTCCGGTTCATCAAACAAAATCTTAAAGCCATTAGCCTCGGTATCTACTTGCATACCATCTTTTAATTTTTTTACCTTTGATGTAAATGTCGTTAACATATTTCTTCCTCCTTAATTAACTATATTATAACATTATTTCGAATTCGAAACAAATTGTTTGCTTACAAATATTATCTTTCATAAAAATAAGAGTGCAAATTTTGCACTCTTAATATCAATTATAAAGCTTCGCTAATAGTTTTACCTTGCATATGTAATATTAAATAATCTGGTCCACCAGCTTTAGAATCAGTACCGCTCATATTGAATCCGCCAAACGGTTGATAACCAACAATCGCTCCTGTACATTTTCTATTAAAATATAAATTACCAACGTGGAAATCTTCTCTAGCCATTTCTAAGTGCTCTCTACTATTAGAAATTACCGCACCAGTTAAACCATATTCAGTATTATTAACAACATCTAAACCTTCTTTAAAAGATTTTACCTTTGTTACTGCTAATACTGGTCCAAAGATTTCTTCTTGCATAAGTCTAGACATTGGATCAAGATCAATAAATACAGTTGGGTTAATGAAATAACCTACTTCATCGCTTGAAGTTCCGCCAGTTAATAGTTTACCTTCAGTTTTACCAATTTCAATATATTCATTAATTTTCTTGAAAGCTAATATATCATTTACTGGTCCCATATTATTATTAAAGTCTTCTGGATTACCAACTCTAATCTTTTCAGTTTTTTCTTTGATTAATCTAACTACTTCATCATAAACATTTTCATGAATGATCGCTCTTGAACAAGCTGAACACTTCTGTCCAGAAAAACCAAAAGCACTCTTAACAATTGAATCCGCTGCTAATTCTGTGTCGATATTATCATCGACTAAAATCGCATCTTTACCGCCCATTTCAGCGATTACTCTCTTAAGCCAAATTTGGCCCTTAACAACTTTAGCTGCCTCTTCATAGATTTGTAAACCAACTTGTTTAGAACCTGTGAAAGAGATAAATCTTGTCTTCGGATGCTTAACGATAAAATCTCCAGTTTCGCTACCTCTACCAGGGATAAAGTTAACTACACCTTTTGGCATTCCTGCTTCTTCTAAAATTTCTAATAATTTAAAAGCGATAACTTGAGTAGTCGATGCTGGTTTTAATAATACGGTATTACCAGCTACTATCGCCGCTGAAGTCATACCGGTAAGAATTGCTAATGGGAAGTTCCAAGGAGCGATAACTGCACCAACTCCAAGAGGAATATAACGATACTCATTTCTTTCAATATCTCTTCTACTTAAAACGACATCGTCAATTCTATCTAAATTCAACATTTGTCTTCCGTAATACTCTAGAAAATCAATTGCTTCAGCTGTATCCGCATCAGCCTCCGGCCATGGTTTACCAGCTTCTAAAGTCATTAAAGCTGATAATTCGTGTTTACGTCTTTTCATAATGTTAGCCGCTTTAAAAAGTACGTCAGCTCTAACCTTAGGATTAGTCTTCTTCCAAACTTCAAATGCTTTTAAAGCACTATCCATCGCAAATTCAGCTTCTTTAATACCGGCTTGAGATATTTCGCCAATCACCTCTTTGTGATTTGCTGGGTTAAGCGATTTGATGAATCTATCGGTAAAGATTCTTTCGCCATTGATAATTAAAGGATATTTTTTTCCTAAATAACCTCTAACTTTTGCCAAACCTTCCTTGTATAATTTTTGATTCTTTTCACAAGAAAAATTGGTCAATTCTTCGGTTCTGTAATCATAAATTGCCATAATAAATTCTCCTTTCTTATACCACTGAATGTTCAAAGACAGTGATGTCTTTATCTTTAAATCGATCAATATGCAATTCATTTGCATATTCATCCAATGTTTTACCTAATATAATTTCCGTTAATAACTCACCGGTAATCGGAGCGAACATAAACCCATGTCCACTAAATCCGCAAGCCATATAAAATCCTTTTAAATCTTTAGTGTCACTAATGATTGGTTGACGGTCAGGACTGATATTATAAGATCCACCCCAAGTTCTAATCACTCTCAGTTTAGCAACTTCTGGCAAAATATGCAAGACCGTTTTTGCCATCTCATCCAAGAACTCCCAAGAAGAACCAATATCATGAGAGATTTCTGCATAAGGATTAGATCTACCCATTAGAAACGATCCATGAGGTACTTGTTGACAATAAATATTCTTAGAAAAACTCATCACCATCGGACCTTGTAAAGGCTTAGCTCTTTCAGTTACCAATATCTCATGATTTTCTGAGAATACCGGGATTTCCACTCCTGCCATAAGTCCGATTTCTTTAGCATATCCACCGGCTGCATTTAACACTTTATCGGTAATGTATTCACCCTTGTCAGTCACTACTTTTTTAATCGTTTTATCTTCAACAACGATCTCTTTAACCTCTTCATAGAAGTGAAAATTAACGCCTAATTTCTTAGCAGCTAAATAATAAGCTTCACTCATTAAAAACGGATTAACATGACCATCGGTCTTACAATAAGTAGCGCTAATAAAACTATCTTTATTTAAATGAGGAACAAC
>CAZMMT010000027.1:0-13154 GCA_964567465.1 uncultured Candidatus Izemoplasmatales bacterium
AATTTAAATCCCCTAATCAAAGAAAAGCACTCAAGTCCCCACTGAGTGCTTTTCTTTATATATTTTCTTGCTTCAATCATTATTCTTTCACATAAGGAGTATAGCCTTTAGTATTATCTAATACTATTTTTTCGATGTCAGCAGTTGATAAAGCATAATCATTTCCAACTCTGACTTCAAATTTAAAGTTTAAATCTTCATTCCAGTCACTATTATAAAAAGATACACCTACTCCTTTTCGTAACTCAGCACTAAATCCTAACCAAAACGCTTTTATCTGAAAATCTTCTAAATCTAAGAAATAGTTCCATTTAAAAAAACTATTTTCTATATCTTCTAAAGTTATATCTTCATATTTTTCTTGGAAAGAAAGGATATTGCTATATTGACCTTCTTCTTCTGGGTTTTCAATATAAGATAATTGCAATTGAAACAAATAGTCTTTGGCATAGAAACCAAGATCAATCCAAAATATTTCTTCTTCAAATAAACTTTCAAAATCTTTTATCATTGAATTATAAATATTTCGATAAGTTCTAACTGTTTCTTCACTTAATTCAGTCTCTTCAATGTTTCGAAATACAATCGATAGATGTTGAGAATTTGAATCAATATCATAAACAAAAGGCAAAAATTCTGTATTTTCTGAAAAAAACTCTTCATAATTCATTTGATACTCTAAAAGTGTGGTATTAAGTTGTTCAATAGTACATTCAGTAGACTCATCATCATCTTTAATCTTACTTATGCATTCTTCTAGATTAGTTAAATCATAATTCATCTTCAAACTGTCACAACTTATTAATGTACCTAGTAAAAAAATAAACACAAAAATTAATATCTTTTTCATACTTTCTCCTTCGGTCTATAAGCTTTTATCAACTAAGATTTAATGACATTATAGCATTATTTTTTTACAAATGTAAATGTTACAAGTAAAAATTAATGTTTAATGTAAAAAAATTAGGATGAAATCACCCTAACTTTTTAACCGTTCTTCCTTCAATATAACCTCTATAACCTTGAGGTTCATATTGGAATCTATAACCATCTTCATCATACTCATAACCATAAACTGAAGGGTCATATTTTGTAATGAAATTCATTACTTGCCCTACTTCTTCTCTAAAATTATCATCGTCATAAGGTTCGCCTTGAAAAATCATCATCATGCTTTCAGGTAATTCCATCAGTTCACACCCTTCTGGAATAATCCCTTGATAATCGTAAGGAACTTCTACTCCTTGAATATAAGTTGATGTGTTTTCCTTTTTAAGTTTCTTGCTTAACCACATTCCAACTGGTTCGGAAATAGCTTCTTTTACACTAGATAATACTCCCCAAATATCGCAATCAACTTCATCACAATATTCGAAATAATTATTTGCGGTTTTAGCTCTTTTTACAATCGCTTTTCTCTTAGGTCTTTCAATGATTTGAATAAATACTGCTTTAGCTTCCATTTTTTTACCTTTCCTTTCAATCGAATTGTCCATTACTTCAAACGGTGTAAAGTATTGTAATGGAATAGGCGATTTTTGATATTCTTTGGGATTGACGCTAAATTCTTTAGCGAAAGCTCTTGTAAAGCCTTCATGCGAATCAAAAACAAAGTCAAAAGCAACATCAATAACTCTACTATTTGTATCTCGTAAAACTTTAGCTGCATGTGTTAATCGCATTCTCCTTATATAAGTAAAAACACTCATTCCCACCACTTCTTTAAAAATACGTGCACTATACCATAAAGAGTAGTTTACGTGCTTAGAAATATCGGATAATGTGATTTGATTTTTAATGTTTGCTTTGATAAACTTTTGAATTTCTTTTACTATTCTAACCTTTTCGTCACTCATTAAATCACCTATGGAAATATTATAAACTAAATAAAATTATATTTCTTGACCTTAATTGTCATTTGTAATTATAGTATAACATACTAAAATGAAATACTACTTGCGACAAAAAAACAAAGCCCGTTTGGGCTTTGTAAGTTATTATTTAGTAACTTGATCTTGTTTATCAATAATCTTTGTTCTGGTTTTATTATCAATCTTATCTAGAGTTTCAGGAGTAACTTCAACAGCAGAAAAAATTTCGAGCATCCTTCTTTTAATAACCGCTTTAACTTTTGGCTTTCCATTTGTTTCTGTATCTACAAGTTTAAGTTTGTATCTTCTTTTACCTAAACTAGAGAATCCGAATAACAAATCATTGAAGATAATACCAATAAAGAAAAAGACAAATAAAAAGATAATTCCAAACTCAGAAAAATTTTCAGCTATTAACAGATTGTAAATTAGAAAGAGTACAAATGAGAAAAAAACACTAACAAAAAAATCTAATCGCATGCTTTTACGATATCTATCAATAAGTTCTAGACTTGTTTTACTTCTTATAGGTTTTACTTCTTGAATATCAGTTAAATCATTTAGATATATTAATTTTGTCATTGAAAAAGCTATTGAAAAATACATCAATAATATTACCCAAGTGTAAAAAAAGTGGGTTGTTAAGTAATGTAATTCACTACTCATAATCAATACTTCGTTATTTTTATAGACTTTGTTTGCCTTTAAAACATATTCGCCATCTTCAACTTGGCTAATTAGTGTTTCATAGTCTTTATCCCATTGTTCTAAGACTATACCATCTGTCTTAAAGAACCCACCGCCAGCACTACTTGCCTCATAATAAACATAATCACTATCAAAAGCGAATATTGTCCAATAATCTTCTAGCGGAAAGCTTGGAATAATAATATTTCCAAATTCATCATAGACAGTTATTTGATCATATTCGTCAAAATAACTCACTTCCAAATGGCCTTTGTAAAACCCGTCTTGATATCTGATTAAAGTATCACTATGTTTTGTACTAAGAAAAAAGTAATCATCTTTAAAATAAAGCATTGATGACCCATTCATTCCTCCATAAAAGTAGTAAGAACGAAGATATTCTCCATCAAGAGTATAAACGTTTATTCCGCTAGCTAAATCACTATATAAATACAAAAATTCTCCTTCTATAAAGAGATTAGTTTCAAAATCTATTGGAAACTCTTTGTTTGCACTTTCATCTACTGAATAATTTTTAGCATTGGAATTTAAAAGACTAGACTGAATCATGAATATTCCAATAGAGAAGAACCCAATCAAGAAAATTAAGTACAAAAACAAATTGATAGTTTTTCTCTTTTTAACTGAGAAAAATGTATCACTTTTAGTAGAAAAGGTTATTGATGATAAGAATTTACCAGGCGACAACAAGCAAAAAATAAAAGACAGTACAATAAATAGCGCAAAAAAAAGAATCAATGAAAATGATGGATACATCAAATTCATAATAAAGCCATAAATATAAAAACCAACTAAGAAAATGAATATCATTTTTTGAAACAGAGAAGTAATCTTTTTCTTACTTTCACTTATTGTTAATCTTTCAGAAAATTTATCATCTAAATACTTCACTAGTTTATCATTATTTAGTTTAAAAAAGACTAAATATACTAACAATCCTAATTCAAGAGCTAAAATAAAAATATTAATCATAATTCCTCCAGCAAATCATAAAAACCTATTAAAATCTTCTTAATTTTATCATAAATATAGGTAGTAGTATACATAACTAAGAAATGTTTTAAAATATAAATATAACAAAAACAATCAACCAAAATCATGGTTGATTGTTTAAAAATTGTTAATAATTAAATCACTATTTCTATTGGTTTTGCAATTCTCCATACTGGTTAATAACAAAACAATTTACTAACTTCTTTTCAACAATAATTTCATTTGCTTCAGAAAAAGACTTATAAATAATCGCTTTTCTAAGAAAGTCAGAGAATACTGGCTTTATGGTTTCTGCTATTGCTGATGTTAAATCCTGTCCTGAATAGTATTTTTTTAAGAATCCGTCTTGAGTGATAATGTAGAATGCAGGCATAATAAACCTCTTTCTGTATACTATCACGTCTATTTCATTTACGTTTTCATTAAAAGATCAGAAATAATATAGATATACTAGCTACATTAATATTATAGCATATTATAAGCTAAATGATTATTGTTATTTACTTTAAGGTTCTTTTACTCACTATACCAAACTAATTAAGTAAAAATGTCGAACATATAAAAATCTACTATTTAACCGCTGTTTTTTTGCTTCTAATCATCAATATAAGGAACATGACAATCACATATGCCAAACAGCCGAATAACGCTATGAGCTCAAACATACCCTCATAGGATTGACCATATCCTAAAGACGGTAACATTAAAAATCCAAATAAAGGCAATGCCATACTTATAGCAGTCCCGGATCCTAAAACCATTTCTTCAGCTACCGGACTTTCTAAATTTCTATCCAAGCCTTTTAGAAGCGCAATACCGGTTGAAGCTACTCCGGTAAGCATTCCAAATAAACCGACAAAATATTCATCTTTGTAATCACTGTAAACTCTCTTAGTAAGGAAACGAACATAGAATAAAGTAGCGAAACCACCAATAGCCGAAACTAAGATTAAAAGCCAACCGAACTCAGTAAGAAAATCAATAGTTATAGTAAGAACAGCCCCAGTAATCATAAAGTTAAAACTTAATGAAGATATATTAGAAAGCATATAATCATTAGTCATGAAATTGAGGTTCTTACCCTTGCTTTCAATCTTTTTAACGATTTGCTTATAAATTAATGCATAAGCGATACCTAAGATAAAGTTAAATCCTGACATAAGATTAAAGACTGTTTGACCAATGTTTCCTAAATTTAATAATACACCTTCAAGCAAGAATAATGTTAACCAAACTAGTCCATATATTAACATAATAACAACAACCTGAACTGTTAGACCATCAAGAACAGATATTTCCTTAACCGTATCAATTTCGATATTAGTTTTATTTATAGAGTCATCCCAATATCTCTTAGTCTTTTCAACGCCTTTTCTTCTGGCTAAAACATTAATCGCAAGAACACCGATAGTTCCTCCAAAAACAAATCCTAAGAATGCATATGAAGCACCTAAAGCCACTCCATAACCATTTAGCATATCACTCCACATTCCACCAAAACTTGTTGCAAGACCAGGACCTTGACCAAAACCGAGAGGTAGTAACATACCCGCTCCAACAAACTTATCGCTATAGAACAATAAAACCATCAATATACCGATAAAGCCTTGTAAAGCGTATGTACTAGTAATAACCATTCCCGTAGACCAAACTTTTTTCTTATTATCAGTTTTGGTTCTTTTTAATGATAAAGATATGAAACCTATTGCTAAAGCATGATAAACAATAGCCGTCATTACTTCAACGTCAATTACATAAGAACCGGGAATAAAAACACTGGATAACAAAAGACCTATTATCCCACCTAATAAAGCTGTAGGTAAAACGATTCTGTTTAAGAATGGAACATATTTTTTTAACAACTTACCAACAAATAACAGCACGCCTATCAAAATAAAGTAAATAATAATTCCCCAATTATCCATTGTCTTTTCTCTCCTTTATATAATTAATTATATCAATATATAACATTGGATCTTTCAATTTGAATAGATAGGTCTTTTCATCATAATCAAATGAAACTTCATTCTTTTTTGTTAGAGTAAGACCACTTAATTTATCAAAATCAAACACATAGTCTCTATTTTTTAACCGAGCATATAAACAATTATTAAATATTTTTGTTTCTGCCAAACCCAACTTCTTTGATTTATATTTAATCGTATCAACAAGATACATCAAACCTTCACTATAAACTTCTTCCTTAGCTATTTCAGGAATCTTCCTTTTTTGAAGTTTATCCCAATCAACTAAATTATCGAATTCTGGACCTGATATTAAAGAATATTCATTAAAATATGCAATTCTACCGCAATTAGTACAATAAATATCATTTTTATCGGTGCTAATGGTTTGATGAGATAAACATTTAGGACAAACATATAAGTAGTTTTCTACCCCTAAAGCTCGTTTCTTAGGATTATATAAATACTTTCTTTCTCGATTCCAATCAAAATCATTGAACTTCATTTCCTCAACTAATCTTTCGTAAATATAATCAAGGCTTAAACTCTCTAGTTCACTTGCTTTAAAAAGCACCTTGAAGTTTAGTTGCAAAAGTCCGTTATGAGTAGTTTTTTCTCCCCATCTTGGAGCTGATAAGTAGGAACCATTGGTTTTACAAATCACTACATCTAGTTTAAATTTCTTAAATAATTTTACTGTAGAAAAAGGAATTTCACTCTGTTCTCCATAATAAGATGAGTTTCCTTCTGGAAATAACATTACGCCTCTACCGCTTTTAACTACCTTCATCATTTCTCTAATGGTAGTAATATCGCTTTGGCCTTTTCTTTTCGGAATAGAGTAAATAAGTTTCTTTAAAACAAATTTCATCTTTTTATTAACAAACATAAAAGCGTTAATAACTGGATATGGATACTTCTTTAAAAAAGTGGCAGTAAATAACCCGTCATGTAAAGAAGAATGATTTCCAATCAAAAAATAAGGGTCAGTCCGCTTCGGATCAAAATCCCCATAATTAACTTCAAACTTAAATTTACTTCGATAAAAAAGCTTTAACAACGGCTTTATAATTTTTTCCTTAAAGTTCATCACATCACTACCCTCAAAAGAATTATAACATATTCAAAAAATATTTTGAAAACTATAACAACAAAATATTGTAAAATTTATCATCTACTAACAAAAATATAACCAAAAGATATATAAATAAGATACCAAAAATATCCAAATTCTAACCTATTAAACATCAATAACATTGTAAACTTTGCCTTGAGTTATTTTTTTGATGTAATGCTTATGATAAAATGATAATCAAGAAGTATTTAAATATATTTGAAAGTGGGGTTTTTTATGGAGCAAAAAATGCAATTGAGATTGGAGACTGCGCCTACCAAAAAAAATCTGCTAATTTTTACTGGTAGCCTCCTTATTCTCTTAATAGCTTCTGCAATTCTTTATGGAGTCTACGTTCTAGCTGTAGCGGCTGTAGCTTTAGTATCCGGCGGACTTGTAGAATATCTTTTCGCAAGAGTTAGAAAACTGGAATTCGATATTTCTTGGATCGTCTCTCCATTGGTATTAACAATGATGTTACCGCCAACTGTTAAACTTTGGGTTGTGGCTGTAGCTTCAGTATTTGGAATATTCTTTGGTAAAGCAATTTTTGGAGGACTTGGTAAAAACATTTTTAATCCAGCTGTTGTTGGGGTATTATTTATCACTATTTCCTTCCCTTCACTAATTACAGCAGCCGAATGGATTCATCCATCTATCGATAGTTTTGCTGGTTCTACACCACTGGCAATGCTTAACAAGGGTGGAGAATTTACTTATCCATTAGTTGATTTATTAATTGGAAATGTACCTGGAGCTATTGGTGAAACTTTTAGAATTGGAATTATAATCTTAGGAATAGGACTTATAGTTTTAAAAGTTGCTGATTGGAGAATACCTGTAGCTTTTATTGGATCTTTCTTAGGTTTAACAGCTTTAGGATATTGGTTAGCACCAGAAAGTTTCCCTGATCCGATTATATCTCTATTTGTTGGTGGTTTAATGTTTGCTGCCTTCTTTGTGGCTACTGATCCAGTAACAGCCCCTATAAAACCTTGGGGTAAGGTAATTTACGGTGTTGGGTTAGCATTCTTTACTATTCTAATTAGAAACTTTGCGACCTTCCAAGAAGGAATTATTTTCGCTGTTATATTAATGAATGCTATTGCACCGCTTATCGACGGACTATTTGAAAAAGAGCCCGTAGAAACTGAAGAAAAAGAGGTGATTGAAGCATGAAACCAACTGTAAGAATGATTCTATTTGTTTTAGTTATGGCAGTGATAACTTCTGGTATATTATTAGGAGTTGAGGCCTTAACTGCCGAAAGAATTCAAAATAATCAAGATGCTAAAATTAAAATTGCCATTCTTGAATCACATGGAATTGATTATACTCTAGCTACTATAAACGAAACCTTTGATCAAGAGATTGATATTGTAGTTTCTGGCGACTGGACATTTTATGTTAATCCAGATACAAACGCTGTTAGCTTTGCGATTTCTGGTGGTGGTGTTTGGGGTCCAATTGAAGGAATTTTAACTTTAGAAGCTGATTTTGAAACTATTCTTAGTGTAAAAATCCTTCAACAAGAAGAAACACCAGGTTTAGGTGGAGTAATTGCAGAAAGCCAATATTTAGCAACATTCGTTGGTAAAAAGATGCTTCCACAATTTGAAATCAATAAAGATACAGCTCCAAATTTACCTAATGAAATTGATTCAATTGTCGGTGCTACTAATACATCTAAAAGATTTCAAGACATTATGAATGATGACTATACACAAGCAAGACTTGCATGGCTTCTTCAAAGCCAGTTAGGAGTGTAGCTATGAAACTTATTAGAGTTAAATATAAAAAATGGTTTAACATCTTAAGAGATGGAATATCAAGAAGTAATCCGATAGTTGTAGCGGTATTAGGTATTTGTTCAGCTCTAGCTGTTACAAATAAAGTTGAAAATGCTATTGCAATGGGCTTAGGTGTAACATTCGTTATCATGGCTAGTTCATTAACGATTTCTTTAATGAGAAATATCATTCCACCTCGAGTAAGAATGGTTACTTACATGGTTGTAATTTCTACCTATGTTATTTCCGTTCAAGCTGTCCTTCAAGCATTCTTCATGCCGATAGCTGATGCTTTAGGCGCTTATGTGGGACTTATCATCACAAACTGTATCGTTATGGGACGTCAAGAAGCATATGCAGTTAAAAACCCGGTAAAATACTCAATTATTGATGGTTTTGCAAGCGGGATGGGTTATACCTTCGTTTTAATTGTTGTAGCTGCTATTCGTGAAATCTTAGCTTTTGGAACAATCCTTAATATGCCTATCATGGCTGTTACTTGGGAAAAATGGGTTGTTATGGCGATGGCACCTGGCGGGTTCTTCGTTTTAGGATTAATAATCTGGGGTATGAGAGAATTAATCAAATATTACGAAAATCAGGAGGAACCAACATCATGATTTATAGATTAAATACCATTAAGAATTGGAGAGGAGAAATATTATGAAAGATATCTTTGAAATTATTATTTCATCTTTAACTAATCAAAATATCGCTTTAGTCTATATTTTAGGTATGTGTCCACTGATTGCTATCTCTACCAACGTTAAAAACGCTAAAGGGATGGGAATTGCTGTTGTGTTCGTTGTAACATTAACGGGGATTATTAACTGGCCAATCTATGCATTATTAAAAGCGACCGAAACAACAAACCTTAGTTTGCTTGTTTTCATCATCACAATCGCTGCGACTGTTCAGTTCCTAGAAATGTTTTTAGCTAAATTCTTACCTAAACTATATAGCAGTTTTGGTATCTATTTACCTTTAATTACAGTAAACTGCGTAGTTTTAGCCGTATCATTATTCTTTGTTAATAGAGACTATAATTTCGTTCAAACAGCTGCCTTCTCATTTGGTTCTTCTTTAGGTTGGATGTTAGCGATAGTCTTGTTAGCGGGAATTAGACAAAAACTATCTAAATACGCAAATCTACCAAGAGGATTATCTGGTAAAGCCATTGCTTTCATCTTACTAGGGATTTTATCACTAGCATTCATCGGCTTTACTGGCTTGTCATTATTTTAAGGGGGATTGAGTATGAATTTATTCTTAGCAGTAAATATTTATATACCAATCATAATCGTCGGATTATTGATGACGATTACTGTTTTACTAATCCTCGCCGGAATGCTTTTAGGTGGAAATAAAGAAAAAGCCCTAACAATCAATAACGATAAAGTTATTCATGTAAAGGGTGAAGATACTTTACTTAATATCTTATCGAATAATAAAATATTTATTCCTTCTGCTTGCGGCGGAAAAGCAACCTGCGGATTTTGCAAGGTGCAAGTTTTAGAAGGCGGTGGTGAAGTCAAACCGATGGAATTACCGTTCCTTTCACCACAAGAAAAAAAGGATAATGTAAGACTATCTTGTCAAGTTAAAGTGAATGAAGATATTAAAATATCAATACCAGAATCTCTACTTTATGCAAAAGAGTATACTTGTGAAGTAACAAACATTGACGATTTAACTTATGACATTAAATTAGTAAGATTCAAATTTATTAATCCTCAAACAATGGAATTCAAGCCTGGTCAATATGCTCAATTAAAAGTTCCGGGAATTGATATAATTAGAGCTTATTCAATTGCTTCAAATCCTAAGGTAACTCATGAAATTGAACTAATCATAAGAATGGTTCCTAAAGGTAAAGCCACAACATTCGTGCATCGGGCTTTAGAATTAGGTGATAAAGTTATCGTTACTGGACCTTACGGCAGTTTCTATTTAAGAGAAGATTCAAACAGAGATATCGTATGTATCGCCGGTGGTTCAGGTAAAGCTCCAATCAGATCAATTTTATATTTCCTTAAAGACCAAGGAATGCCAAGAAAGGTTAAATACTTCTTCGGCGCTCGTTCAAAAAGGGATTTATACTACACTGAAGAATTCGTTGAGCTAGCTAAAGAATTTCCTAACTTCGAATACATACCAGCCCTTTCAGATCCGCTTCCTGAAGACAACTGGGAAGGTGACATTGGTTTAATTACCGATGTAGTTGATCGACACTGTGGCGACTTAAGTGATTCTGAAGCTTATCTTTGTGGTTCTCCTGGTATGATTAATGCCTGTATTAAAGTTTTAAATAAACACGATATCAAAGAAAGCAATGTTTTCTACGATAAGTTTTCTTAATATTTAAGTTAGTAAAAGGACAAATACCCTAAAGACGACTTATATCTTTAGGGTATTTTTTCATTTCAATATAGTTGTACTATTAAGAGGATAAAATTATTTAAACTTATTAAGGCATAGAACCGCTTAGCATGATATAATTATAACAATTACTTCGTTTAAGACATAATTTACAGGAGCAAAAAAGCGTGAGAAAAAGAATTGTTTATCCTTTAGTAACCGGTTTGGTAATATTAATTATCCACTTCTTAATTCAACCATACCTCTTCAATCTCTATATTCAAACTAACCTAACTTTATTTCAATATCGATTAATTTATTTATCTATCAATTTATTAGTCATTGTTCTTTTAGCAGTAACACTGCTTTTAGAAGGAAAAGTAATAATTGGTGTTAGAGAAGTTTCTGGTTTAGTGGTTCTAAATGTCATTATGGATATTATTAGAATGTACATCTATCCTACTTTAGCGATAAAAGAAAACTTAGTAACATTTTTCGCAGGCGTTATCATCTTCGCTTTTGGCCTTATCGCAATCAAGTCAGCTTTATACAAAAAAGGGGCAGGTTTTATATTCTTGCTGCTAGGTATATTTTATCTATTAAGGTTTCCAGTATTCATTGATATATTATTCTACATAAACACTAGAATGCATCAAGCAGCTCTAGCTGCTGAAAAGTATTTTAACGGCACAGTAAACCTTAACTACATAACAGTAATTTTACTACTTCTAGCGTTGGATAGAATTCTCCAAAATAATGTCGAGATGAACAGATATCCTAATAAAAAATTTATTAAATAAAAAATAACAATCAACCATTTTAAATAGGTTGATTGTTTTGTTTTTGTAAATATTCTTCAATTAAATTATCATAAGCTTCTTCAAAGTCATCGCTAACAACTTGCTTATCCTTGTTAGTTTCATAATACTTAATGACATCATCAATTACATCTTCATAGCGAATCTTTGATGAATATTCTTTACTGATGGATTTGATTTTTGAGTTATCAAATATCGCACTCCATGATTTATCACCCAATAAAGATCCTTCTAACTCAGGTATTTTAGAGATGATAAAATCACTTGGTATGTGAATAATCTTTGGCTCTACTCCCAAAGCTTTAGCAGTAATTTCTGTTAACATGTCCCAGGTGTAAAGTATTTCACTAGTAATATGGAATACTTCATTATAAGCTAATTCATTACCAAATAAATAAACAAAACTATTAGCGAAATCTTTCGCATGCGTAATAGTCCAAACATTGGTTCCATCTCCAGGAATTATTACTGGTTTTCCTTCTTTTAATCTTTTAAGATGAGCGTATTCAAACTGCCATCTTGTAACTGGAGCCATAATCATTCTTGCATCATAAGTGTGCGATGGTCTAACAATCGTTACCGCTAAATTATCAACACTTCTTAAAAACTCTTCACACGCTATTTTATCGCGACTATATTCCCAATAAGGATTAACTAAAGGTGTTTTTTCAGTTATAGGATAATCAACTACAGGCTTTTGATAAGCGCTGGCACTACTTATATAGATATATTGTTTAGTTATCCCTGTGAATAATCTAATATCTCTTTCAACTTGATGTCTTTTAAACCCAACAAACTCAACAACAACATCAAAAGAATAATTCTTTAACATTTCATGCATTTTAGGCTCATCATTAATATCGCCAACAATTACCTTAACCTCTTTAGGTAGATTATGATTATGATTCCCTCGATTTAATAATGTTACATCATATCCCATTTTAATCGATTTTTTAACAACTTCAGTACTTATAGTACCGGTACCACCAATGATTAATATCTTCATATTCTATCTCCTCTACCAAATAATATTACACTTATTTTATGTTAAATTTTTTTACTCATTAATTTCAAACTATAATAATTACTATCTACTTTTATTGTATCTGGTTCAATACCGTATTCAATAAAACCAAACTTTTGATAAAGTTTTATTGCATTAATATTAGAATCTACTACGCTCAAATTCAAACGTTCTACTCCTTCGGCTTTAGCTATATTCTCAGCGTACTTAAGTAAGCTATATGCTACACCTTGATTTCTAAAAGAAGGTTTTACATACATCGAGTTAATGTGTGCTATATGTTTCATTTTTCGCCTTACATTCTTAACTAAAACGATAATCCCGATAATTTCAACCCCAACATACGCACCAATAGTATGAACGTTTTCTTTAGATAATCTATCCATCCAAAATTCATCGTTAAATAATGATTCTTCTTCATAACTTGAACCAAAACTCTCTTTATTATCAAGTAACAACTCTAAGCGGATTTTACGATAATCCAAATAATTACTCTTATCTAATTCCCTAACAT
>CAZMMT010000028.1:0-12932 GCA_964567465.1 uncultured Candidatus Izemoplasmatales bacterium
GAAACCTTTTGATCCGTAGTCAAACGCTCTATCCAATTGAGCTATGAGCGCATTAGTCGCCATAAGTTGTTGGATTATGCATTTTGCAGATAAAAGGGTTAATCGCATATCCTAAATTAAAGGCCGATATATATATTATCAAACATTTAACTAAAATGCAACTTTTTTTTACTTAATTTTTTATTTTTCTTAACGCAAAATTTCAAGCATATCACAAGGTGTTTTGCGAATTTTTATGTATAATAACAACAAAGGGGTGAAATTTAAATGAATTACTATTATCATCAAGATGCAATCCATGTTTCAAGGGTTGATTTATCTGTGAAAAATCTCGAAAAAAGCTTAGATTTCTACCTTAATAGCCTAGGTTTCAATATCTTAAATCAAAACGAATCGTATGTTTCCCTATCAACTGATAACTCAAGAGAATTAGTAAGGCTTTATGAAGATAAATCTGTAAATAAAACAAATAACATGAATATCTATCACTTTGCACTACTCCTACCTTCAAGGAAAGATTTGAGTAAATTCTTACACCATTTAATTAGAAAGCAAATTGAAATTGATGGTGCGGCTGATCATTTAGTTAGTGAAGCAATATATTTAAAAGATCCTGATGGAATTGGTATTGAGATAACTTGTGATAAAGATGATACTTCTTGGACAATTTCTGAGAACTATATAAAAATGGATACAATGCCATTTGACTATCGCGGTGTCTATTATGAAACAGAAGCTGACAATTTATTTGTTGGACTTCCTACCGAAACTGTAATTGGACATTTGCATCTTCAAGTCAGCGATTTAGACCGTGCTAAAGATTTCTATCATGAAATCATCGGCTTTAAGATAACAAATGAAGATATCTATAACGCTATCTTCATGAGTGATAAAAATTATCATCATCATTTAGCAATAAACTCGTGGAAGAAAAGACCTTTAGATTTAAATGAACAACCTAAATTAAAATCGTTTACTTTGAGTTATCCAAGCTGTGAAAAATATATCCATACAGTCAATCAGTTAGAAACAAAAAAACTGAACTATAAAGAAACTCCCGAAGGCATTGTTATTAAGGATACTGAAAACACAGAAATCTATTTAAAAATTTAGTCTTATCCAAAAAAAGGATAAGACTTTCTTTTTATATTAATCCCAATGTTCTAAATATTACTACTACTGCAAATATCGTTATAATCGAAGCAATCGTTGTCCAAACGACAAGCTGCACAGCTAAATTCTCATCAGATTTCATCTCTTTAGCCATAACCGCATTTGTTATTGCTGTCGGTGAGGCAAACAAGGAAATCAAAGCTGGATAAACATTATTATCAAAAGCAAATATACTTGTTTTTCTTGACAAGAAAATTGCTAGTCCAAGTGTAACTAAAGGCACCAAGAAACTTCTTAAAAAAGTCCCTAGAATAATTTCTTTCTTTAATCCATTGATTACTTCAAATTTAAAAGTAGCTCCAAGTACGATTAAAGCAAGAGGTGTGGTAATTTGTCCTAACCACTTAATCGGTGTATATAAGAATTTCAAGTCTCTACTAAATGAGAAAACAAGTTCATTTGTTACTGTATCTAATGGTATGAAAGTTCTAATCCAAAGCGCTAACAGACCTAATCCAACACCAATTATCAATGGGTTTTTAATTACCTTTAAAAACGCCATTTTAAAAGGATTTCCTAAAGATTTATCGTGCACAGCTAAAGCGAGTACAATTACTGATAATCCACTCATCATCGGTATGGCAACCAATGAAATTAATGCTACGTTCGCAACTGCCATACTGCCGCCAATTGACTCAGCTAAAGGGATTCCGATAATCGCAAAGTTAGCTCTTAATGTTGTCTGAATCAATACACCTTTTTGAGTTGGATTTTTGATGAATATTTTCGCAAATAAAATCCCGATCAAAAGCAATAGAAATATTCCGATTACTGCGTATAACATAACTGACCAGTTGATGTCTTCTAAACCACTCACTGAGTAAATGTTATAGAATAAAAGCGCTGGTAAAGCTATTCTAAAAACTAATTTGTTTCCAATATCCAAAAAACTCTCGCTTATAAAGCCAGTCTTTTTTAAAATGTATCCAAAAACAATAAGTATAATTATTGGTAGAACTGCATTAATTGCAAAAATGAAAGTATCCATATAATCCTCGTATTTTGATAATGATTAATTCTTGGTAAAATATTTAATGACTTTTATCGGTAAAAAAAGCACAATTAAAGAAATAAAAACCGTCATGAGACTTATTATCAAGCCAACTCTAACTTCAATATATGCTTTCCAATAAGCAGCAATGCCTTCATAGTTTGTATTTGTAGCTAAATCAAAGTACATTCTTGGTTCTATTACACTAACAATTACAAATGTGATAATAGTCAAACTGGATAGTGTCAAAAATATAATGGCAATAACGTGATATAATTCAAGCTTTTTCTCGGGTTTTGTTTCTCTTTCATAATAAGTGAAATTTCGCTTGTTAGTCTGTTCTAACAAAAAGTCAGTTGAGATATCAAAGAACTCGGAAAGCTTGATTAAATCAGAGATTTCTGGGTTTAAATCGCCTTTCTCCCATTTGTTAATAACGTCAGACTCAATATTAAGTTTTTTAGACAATTCTTCAATTGAAAGTTTTTTCTCTTTTCGTAATGAAGCTATCTTTTTACTAATCATAAATTCACCTTTTAAAAACTCACAAAAATATTATAACATGAAAGCAAAAAATAAAACCAGCAGTTTAATCCGCTGGTTTAATTTGTTTTTTAGATAGAACATTTTTCATAGTCACAAAGATCATTACTGCACTGGATACAACCTTGTTTTTTAATCAGTACAGAGTGACACATTGGACATAATTCTTTTTCCATTTTTTCTGGCTTGTACTCTTGATTCTCAATAACTACATGAGTAATATATTCTTTTTTCTTGTTTAGTACTTTATTTGTCCAGATTTCTTCCACATGCATTTTCGGTGGTAATCCTGGATTCAAATCTTTTGTTTCAGCATTCAAGCCTGATAGAATACCAATCTTTGCACAACGGTCTCTAAAGACTGTCGCACCTTTTAGATTCTTCTTCCAAGCTGTGGTATAAATATTCATTACATCTTCTACAGTAGCACTATTAGGTAAATTGAAAGTTGAACTGATTGCTGTATCAACATATTTTTGAATAACAGATTGAACATTTGCTCGATCTTCAAAATTAATATTTTGGGAAGTGATCTTTGTCCATTCAGGTAGATCATCCGGTAATATATCCAATGTCTTAGCCATTGCAAGTGGTGTCTTTTCCCAAACAGTAATTTTCTTTTCTTCTTCAAATAAGGAGATAATTCTTCTTGTGTAAGAAATTTGGAAGAATGGCTCAACGCCTCCACTTACACCAAGAATATTAGAGATTGATCCTGTCGGAGCGATACTTAATAAACGTGAGTTTCTCATTCCGTATTTTTTAACTAGTTCATCAATTTCTGGAGTAATTACGGTTTTATAGAATCTTGATGCTGATATTTTTTCATAATCAAAAGCTGGAAAAGCACCTTTTTCTTTTGCGTTTAAAGCAGTTGCTTTAGTTGCTTGATTAATCATTCTGCTCATTAGTTTATCAAGAAAATCTAAAAATTCTTTTGACCCATAAGGTAATTTTAAACTTAATGCTAAATCAGCTAGCCCCATGACTCCAAGCCCTACTTCACGATACTTTTTAACATGATCTCTTTGTTCTTTTAAAGCATGACGATTTCCAAGTAAAGTTAGTAAATCATCTAAAGAATAAATCATTTCTTCAACTACATGATCAAATCTTTCCCAATCATAATATGCATCATCTAAAAACGCATTTTTAACGAAAGCATTAAGATTAACACTACCTAAGTTACATGATCCATGTGCCATTAATGGTTGTTCACCGCATGGATTAGTAGCGGTAAATTTAACTTCATCATATTCGCTAAGGAAATGATAATCATTCATCTTGTCAATGAACATAATTCCAGGATCGCCCATTGTATGCGCTGAGTAAGCGATTAATTCAAGCAGTTGTCTTGCTTTTAATTTCTTTTCAATAAATTCATATGGAGTTTCAAACTTCATAATCCAATCTTTATCCGCTTCAACAGCGTTCATAAAATCGTCAGTTAAAGCAATTGAAATATTAGCTCCATTGATTTTATTTAAGTCAAGTTTTGTTGTCACGAAATCGATGATATCAGGATGATCGATATTTAATACCAACATTAAAGCTCCACGGCGATTATCTTGTTGGGTATTTAGTGTTGTATGCGAATATTTTTCCGCAAACACAATCACACCTGGTGTTGTATTTGAACTATTATTAACCTTAGCTCCCTTTGGCCTGATCTTAGAAAGGTTCATTCCTTGACCACCGCCATAACTATAAGTTCTAGCTATCTGATAGTCAACTTTATAAATGCTTTCTAGATTATCTTCAGGATCTTCTGTTACATAACAATTACTACCGGTAATATTCCCTTCTCTACCAATTGCATAGAGATTTCTTCCGCCAAAAATAGCTTCTTTATGACGAAGTATTTTTTCTAAAGCCGGTCTTTTAATCGCTACTCTTTTGATAAAATCTTTTTTACTTTCATTATTTAGTAAATACTTTTGCAAAATCATGTCTTGACGTTCGTCATTGTCACTCCAAGGATTTTCGCGATCGAGTCTTTGTTTTTCACGATATTTGATGTAAGCCTTAGCTGTTTCATATTTTTTTGTATCCATCAAATATAATTCAACACAGTCCTGAATGTTTTCAATTGAGATTTCAGTTCCGTTTTGTAAAAGGTCTTTAGTTATAAACTTAGCTTGTTCCAAACACTCCTCATATGTGATTTCTTCACCTACACTTAGATATGCTTTATGCATTGCGTTTGCGATTTTTGAAATGTCGAATTTCTCTTTTACACCATTGCGCTTAACAACATACTTTGTCATAATTAATCTCCTCTTATATTTTTCGATTTTAGAAAAAAATCGGCTAACTAGTAAATAAAATAACTCACCGGAATTATCTTCCGATGAATTAATCATTCTTATAAACATTATATAGTAATTGACCAAGAAAATACAAGCCAAAAACTCAAAAAAATTGTAAATTTTTATAAATAAAAAGTGAAGACTCAATCTTCACTTTTTCCTGAACTATTTTGTTTCGAGCAAGGTTATCGTGTGGTTAATTCTTTCAATTACTTTTTCTTTACCAAGAATTCTTAAAACATCATAAAAGTTTGGTGTACTAGTTTTAGCGCATGTAGCTAGTCTTAAAATTTCTGCATACTCTCCAATATGTCCAACAAACTTGTCTGGTTCTTTTTGATATTGTTTTGCTCTTTGAGCGAATCCTTTATTTAAAGCTAGTTCTTTCATACCATTAAACCAATTTTCTTGATCAAGGTTCAAATCAAAATTATCTCTATACTCTCTCAAGATTTCGACAATGAAATTATTGTTGAATCTGTCATTAAAAATTACTTGACTGCTTAAACCATAATAATATTTATCATACATAAAATTGATAATTGGTAGGATATCGCTAAATTTCTCATAATCTTTCCTTGGTTTTTCTTGTTCGCGTTCTATGTTAATAATTGATTTAAAGTATTCCAAGTCCTCTTCAATAATGTTTTTTAGTTCTAAATCATATTCTTTGGCATACATCAATGCTTTATTTGTAAAGTCATCTTTATTCATGTTACCCAAAACTTCTTTGGAAATAGATTTAACTTTTTCCAAATCAAATAATGCACCATCTAAACTCATTTTAGAAAAATCAAGATTGAAATCAAAGATATCGCTCTTAGGATTAGCTAATCGCCATTCCTCAAAATTAGAATTTGCTAATGTCATAAGGTATTCCAGAAACCCTTCGATTGGGTACCCTTTTTCCAAGAAATAATCAACACTAGCTTCGGCATCTTTACGTTTGGATAACTTCCTTCTCTTGTCTTCATCCAATTTCATGATTACTGGAAAATGACAAAATACTGGCTTTTGCCAATTCAATTGTTCGAATATTTCAAGATGAATTGGTGCCGAAGGAACCCATTCTTCACCTCTAGTTACATGTGTTGTTCTCATGAAATGATCATCAACAACATGAGCGAAATGGTAAGTTGGTAGACCATCAGTTTTCATTATAACGATGTCTTGAATGTTTTTTGGAAACTCAATATTCCCTCTGATTGCATCTTCCAAAACAACTTTCTCATCTAGTTTACCTAATGACTTAAATCTAATTACATAATCTTCTTTATTATTTAACTTTTCGATTACTTCATCATCAGTTAAGTATCTACATTTTGCATACTCGTGATAATATCCAGGCAAGACTTTTTTAGCTTCTTGTTCTTTTCTAATTTCATTCAATTCATCATGTGTACAAAAACAAGGATAAGCCAATCCTTTTATTAACATTTCTTTAATAACTGTATGGTAGATTTGTCTTCTTTGAGATTGGATATAAGGTCCATAGTTTCCTTCGTGTAAAAAGCTTTCATCTGGAGTTATTCCAAAGATTAGTAATTGTTCAATGAGTCTATCTCCGGAACCCTTGATTTCTCTTTTTTGGTCAGTGTCTTCAAGGCGTAAAAAGAAAACACCATTTGTTTGTTTTGCAAAACGCCAACTGACAAGTGAAGTAAATAGAGAACCGGTATGTAAAAAACCTGTAGGCGATGGTGCGAACCTTGTTACTATAGCATCATCACTTAGTGGTCTTTTTGGATATTTAATTTCTAAGTCTTGAACTGTATCTGTGATATTTGGAAATATCAACTCAGCTATTTCATTTCTTCTACTCATATTACTCTCCTAAAGTTAAGGTTATTTTAAATTTATTTTATACCATTAATATAACGATTAATATTATATCATATATCGAGAAATATTAAAGGTAAACATTACATCTATCTTGACTTTAATTGACTTATGAAAGCGCTTGTGTTAAGATATTTTAGAAGTCAAAATGTATTTGAGGGTGGATTATGGACAAGTGTCGTTTCGAAGATGAATATATTCAAATTTTAACTGAAGAATTGGTTCCGGCTAAGGGCTGTACCGAACCTATTTCTATTGCTTTTGCTGGCGCTAAAGCTAAAGAGATTTTAGGTGTAATACCTGAAAAGGTAATTCTTGAAGTTAGTGGTAATTTGATTAAAAATATTCGCTGTGTCACTGTACCTAACACTAATAATCTAGTCGGTATAGAAGCAAGTGTTTTATCAGGTATTGTTGGTGGTGAATCCGCTTTAGAACTTGAAGTAATTTCCAACTTAAAACCTAAACATTTAAAAATAGTTAATGAGCTATTACTCAAAGATATAGTTGAAGTAAAATTGCTAGATACAAGTATTAACCTTCATTTCATCCTTACTGCTTTTCATAAAAATAATTATGTTAAAATCGAGATAAAGAATCTTCACACTAATATCGTAAAGATCGAGAAAAACGGAGTAACAATTCTTGAAAAGGAAAGTTCAAATGAAGAATATTTTGGTGTTGAAACTGATCGTTCAAATCTAACGGTTGAAAACATCTTACACTTTACTGAGACTATAGAAATAGAAAAAGTAAAACCTTTGTTAGATAGACAAATTAAGTATAATATGGCTATCGCAAATAAAGGATTAGACCATAAGTTTGGTGTAACTATCGGTAAAACAATTTTAAAATATGATCAATCAATTTTTGCGCAGATTAAAGCTTATACTGCAGCTGCTTCAGAAGCAAGAATGAGTGGGTGTTCTTTACCGGTAATTACCAACTCCGGAAGTGGAAACCAAGGAATCACCTCTAGTATACCGGTAATACTTTTCTGTAAACATTTAAAACTAAAAAAAGAAAAATTATACCGAGCTTTAGTATTGTCTAACTTACTGACGATATATCAAAAAAGTTTCATTGGTAGATTATCCGCGTTTTGTGGAGCTATCAGTGCCGCTGTATCTTCAGGTGCAACATTTACTTACCTTAGCGGTGGAAATATTGAACAGATTAAAATGACAATTTCTAACGCTCTAGCAAATGTTTCTGGAGTTGTGTGTGACGGAGCTAAACCATCCTGCGCTTCAAAAATAGCTACTGGCTTAGATGCAGCGATTTTAGGACACTTTCTCGCTATGGAGAATCATCAATATAATCCATTATCTGGAATACTTAAAAATAACGTTGATGAAACTATTCTTGCGGTCGGAAAAATGGCAAGTTTGGGAATGAAAGATACTGATAAAGTGATACTCGATTTAATGCTAAAAAAATAAGTAATACAATATATAAAAGACAAATCCATAATTAGGATTTGTCTTTTTTTAGCGATTTTATGTGATTAATTCTTTCTTTTAGAGGTGGATGAGAATAGTAAAACTTTACATAAAGCGGATGCGGAGTAAGGTTTGAAAAATTTTCTCTGCTTAATACTTTTAAAGCACTTATTAACACTTCACCAGAATAATTTAATGCTGCATAAGCATCTGCTTGATACTCAAATTTTCTAGAAATATAACTTAAAGGTAAATTTAGAATCAGTGTAACTATTGATAGAGAAATCATATACATTATCAAATTGAAGCCATAGCTAGTTTCAGTGAAGCCAAAAGCCAAACTAAATACTGAATTATCTAAAAATAGCATAATACCTAGAATATAAACCGATAACATTAAGATCATTTGAACTAAATTAAAAATTATATGCTTATGTTTATTATGACCTATTTCATGAGCTAATACCGCAACAATCTCTTCATCAGTCATTTTTTCAATTAAAGTATCATATAAAACAATTCTTTTCACTTTTCCAAATCCGGAAAAATAAGCATTCAATTTAGTGGATCTTTTAGATGCATCGATAACACTAATTTTGCTGATTTCATAGCCGACTTTCTCTGCGAATTCATAAATCTTTTCTTTTAATGGTGAATCATCTAACGGTTTTAATTTATTGAATAGCGGTACAAATATCTTTGTATAACTGATATTAATGAAAAGCATTATCAATACTGCACTTGCCCAAGCAATAAAAAAGAACAATTTCCCTGACGAAAGATATAATTGCACTATCCCATAAATAGCTCCACCACCAAAAACTATTGTTAGAATGACAGACTTTATCTTATCGAAAACGAAAGTTTTCTTGGTCATTTTATTAAAACCATATTTGCTTTCGATCACAAAAACTGAGTAATAAGAAAAACCTAAATCAATGATGTAATTAATTAAGAAGTAAAATCCGATAACCATCAAAGCTTGTAGCGGTTGATTTTGGGTAACGTCTTTAGAGATATCAAAAACATTATTAAAAACATTCATGCTTAGTAACAACAAAATAACGATGAAATTTATCGAAGATGACATGAGATTTAAGGTAAAGTTTTCCATATAATAACTTTTCCAGTCACAATATTTCTCCATATCATATACATCTTTAACTTCTTCGGGTATTTTTGCATTTCGGTTCTTATAGTTCAATATGGATAAAAACAAGTTTACTCCGAAATTGATAACAAGAAATGTGAAAATCATGATTACAATAAAAGTTTCCATTTTAAACCTCTTAAACTAAATTTTCTTTCAGCCATTTATCTAATGATCTCTGATTTTTAAAGATTAATTTCTCTTTGGTATTGGCATTGAAGTTCTTAAACATTTGTTTCTTTCTTTTCTTAGTTCTGCCTTTATATATAATCCACCATTGAAACTCAAAATCATACTTTTCAACGCAGCCTAAACTATCCCTGGTTTTACCGCGATGTTTAAAGTATCTTTTAAGTGTTCGCCAGTAACAAACAAAACGGTTAAACGCTAAAAAAATCGTTAAATCAGCTAACTCAAACCTTTCTCTAGCAACTACACTATAATTTCCATCAATAACCCAACTATCATTTTCTTTGATAAATTGGCTTACTATCTCAGATTGTTCTTCTCTAGATCTTTCCTGCCAATCGCCATAGAATTGCACTCTATCTAGATGAAGATAGGGTATCTTATAATATTCTCCGAGTGTTTTTGCTAAAGTTGATTTTCCTGATCCACTATAGCCAATAATCTGTATTTTCATAAAACCATCCTAAATTAGTAAACTTTTCACAAGTAAGTATATCAAAAGTAAGGTTATAAAGAAAGTATAAATTAAGGCATCGCTTCGAATTATACTTTGTTCATATCTTTGATTTAGAACGTTAGTGGTAATGACGAAGCGATCGATAAAGCCAAGTTTATCGGTATCTCTGTCAGTTAACTTAATTAGTTCTTCTTTTTTGTATGGACAATTACTTCCATAAACTAAAACACAGACATTTCTCATCAACCAGTACGCTGGATAAAAGAACAAATACTCAATACTTAACCATTTAGGTAGCTTTACATTTAACAATTTATATCTTTTAGCAAATATAAAAATCAAAACACCAACAATAATTATACCCAAACTTAACAAGATGTCTTCTAGGTTAAAAATATTCATTTGCAGAATATGACTATTAATAAAACCAACGTCATAGGTAGTCGATAAAAGTTGTGGTGCGATAAGGTTATTCAGCACAAATCCTGGATTTAATCCCACACCAATGATTATTAATGCTATACTTCCTAAAGCTAAGTCTAAACTGGAAATATCAAAGACTAAATCTTTGTATTCAGATTCATTCTTTTTCAAGAAGACATAATAAAACATTTTCATAAAATAAGTAACTGTCATGCATGAGACGACAATATACATTACTTCAGCTATATAAAACGTTGGATTGATATAAGCTGCTTCAGTTATTCCGTGATGAATAAAGGTTTTCGATACATAGCCGTTAAATAAAGGCATGCCAATAATACCTAACATAGCGATAATAAATATTACTGTAGTAAACGGAAGTTTTTTCGCTATCCCACCAAGTTTATACATGTTAAGTTCTTTAGTGTGGAAATAGATAACTCCAGCGACCATAAATAATAAGGACTTAAATAAAGCGTGATTAACGATATGATAGATTGCTCCGGTATAACCTGTAGCTCCTTCATATCCTAAATATAGAGCCGTACCGATACTAACTACAATATAACCCATTTGACTTACCGAACTATATGCTAAGAGTTTCTTAATGTTTTCCTGCATTAATGCCATAAAAGCACCTAATGCCATTGTTACAATACCGGTCCAAATTATAATCGCTCCGATGTTATTGACCGATAACCATAATGGATCATTAATACTTGTTATGGTATCTCGGCTTGGAAAATAATAACTGACCGCTACTCTTAATATTCCATATGCGCCAATTTTAATCATAACTCCGGATAAAAGTGCACTTGCAGGAGTTGGCGCAACCGGGTGGGCTCTTGGCAGCCAAACATGGACTGGTGCCATCCCGGCTTTAATACCAAATCCAAATACCAATAACCCCATAATCCAATATTTTAAGTTCCCAAAATTCTCTAATTCTGCTATTTTTGAAGAAAATCTCAAATCTCCTAGATTAAAGTATATCAAGATTAAAGCAGTTAAAATTAAAAATCCACCGATTAACCCCATGATTATATAGTTATACCCAGCTTTATATGACTCTTCATTTTGCCCATGGATAACTAACATGTACGAAGTTATCGTCATTATTTCAAAGAATAAGAACATCGCTAACAAATCGCCTGAACAAATTGTGCCTAAAACAGCACTATAAGTTAATGCTAAAAAGAAGAAAAATCTCGTTCCATGTCTTTCTTTTTTCATATATTCATGGGCATAAATCATTACATAAAACCACACGAATGAAGATATCAATAGAACCGTATAAGCTAACATATCAATTCTAAAGAAAAGTCCGACTCCAAATACACCTGAAATTTCAAAATCAATCATGCCTGATAATACTTTTGGATAAATTGATACAATATATACTATCTCCATAAAGCCCATGTAAATGATTGATTTGTCGCGATTAGAAGATAATCTTTCCCCAAACACTAGTTCGAATATCGCCCCTAGCAATGGTATTAGAATGATTATAAACATATCAAAATTATATGATGTTAAAAACGTTAAGTAAGAGCCAAAAAATCTTGTACCAATTAACCAAGTTCTAAATTGCCAGATATTTTGTGAATATGCAATAAAAAAGAACAATAAAACAAGTGAAAAACCGACCAAAATTGAATTGGACTTAACCATAGAATCAAATATTTTAATTGTTCTTCTTTCTTTCATTAAAACACATCCTTTATAACTTTGTAATTAGCATCAATATTATTATAAATGTTAAAAAACCAGTATAAATAATTGCATCGCTTCTAATGATGCTTTGTTCATATCTACGGTTAAAAACATTTGTCGTTACTATGAAACGATCTATAAAACCTATTTTCTCGACATCTTTTTCCGTTAGTTTTGCAAAATCTTCTTTATCCATAGGACAACGATCACCATACATGATTCTACAAAGATTACGCATAATAATATATGCTGGTAAAAAGAATAGATATTCAATACTTAGCCATTTTGGCAGGTGTAAATGGAAAAGATGATACTTCTTTCCAAAGATGAAGATAATAAATCCTAATCCGACAATACCTAAAGTCATCAATAAATCTTTATAAGCAAAAACATTCATATGAGCAATATGATGTTCAATGAAATAAGGATCATAAGTCGTTAAGTTTAAAATTGGAATAATCAAGCTCTTCAAAATGAAATTCGGAGATAAACCAATTAAAACAATTATTACCGCCATACTCCACATTGCAATATCAAGACTAGAATAGTCGAAGACCATCGTCTTATATTCATTATCAGTTTTTCTTAAAAATACATAATAAAACATTTTTATGAAAGAACATACTGTTCCAGCACTAACTACAATAAAAATGATTTCAGCATAGAAGAAAACTGGATGACCAAGCTCATATGCTTCTACAAT
>CAZMMT010000029.1:0-12572 GCA_964567465.1 uncultured Candidatus Izemoplasmatales bacterium
GGACAATCTTCTAAATCAGCTCGTGCTGGATCAATTGCTAAGTTTACCGCTGCTGGTAAACCAGGTAAGAAAAAAGACTTAGCTGCTCAAGCAATGACTTACGAAAGTGTTTACGTAGCTGCTATCAGCCACGGTGCGAACGCTACTCAAGTTATGAAAGCTATGAAAGAAGCGGAAAGTTATCCAGGACCTTCACTAATCATTGCATACTCACCTTGTATCGCACATGGAATCAATGGTGGTTTAGGAAATTCTCACCAACAAGCAAAACTTGCTACAGAATGTGGTTATTGGCCAACATTTAGATATGACCCAAGAAGAATCGCTGAAGGTAAAAACCCTCTACAAATCGATTCAAAAGAACCACTATGGGAAAAATATCATGACTTCTTATTAAGTGAAAATCGTTACCAACAATTACTTAAATCTAATCCAGAAGCTGCAGAAAGATTATTACATGCAAATATCGTCGACGCTAAGCGTAGATGGGCAATGTATAAGAGAATGGCAGCTGCTGATTATTCCGAAGTTATTGAGTAATATAACGCTAAATATAGACAACACCTTAAGCAATTAAGGTGTTTTCTTTTTTATAAAAAAGAATTTTTTGTGATAAAACACTTAAAACGCTAAAAAAGATTTCAATATTTAGAAGATTTGTTATATAATATATAAGACATCTGAATTTAAAAGGAGTTTTTAACATGTTTAATTTGACTAAAAAAATCACAACTTTAGCACTAATCACACTTTTAGGAGTAGTATTGGTTGCTTGCGGTGGTGGTGAGACTACAGAATTTACTCCGGACCAGACATTAATACCGGAAATATCAAATCCAGAAAAGATTTTCTATAGTACCGATGACTATGAAATAACTTATCAGGAATTATATAACAGTGTAAAGGTTAATGATGGTTTAAATCAATTATTAGCTATGATTGACACTGATCTTTTATCTGACTATATTTTAGAAGTAACCCAAGCTGAAATCGATAACAAAAGACTTAAATTAACTTATGATACTGATGATCAAGAAGTAATCGATGATCTTGATGAAGAAACACGTCAAGAAAGAATTCAAAACTTTATTGACCAAATGTTTTTACTTGGTTATCAAGAATCAGAAATCAACGATTATGTTCGTCTAGTTATCGCTAGAGAAAATTATGTCATTGATTATATAACAAGTGAAGATTCAATTGAAGAAACTTGGCATATCGGGCCAAATCAAATCGCTCAATATTATGATGTAACATATGAAGATGATATTCAATCAATTAAGATTAGGTTTGAATCTGAAGCTGATGCATCAAGAATTATGAGAAGTTATAATCTAATCAGTAAGAATGGAAAAATCTTGATTTATACTGGTGAAAAACCATTAGAAGAAGTGCCTTCTTATATGTTAGATGAAACTAATACTCAAGAGTTAAATGATACAGAAATATTAGAGTATTTCTTAAAGATGTATAATGATGTTTATTCTGGATTCAGATCAGAAATCGAAGAAACATCAACTCATCAAGATTTACTCGAAAATGAAGATTTGACAGTAAATTATGATGATATCTCTGGTTTCAATAAATCTTTAGCAGATTTTATCTTTCTATCTTTAGGAAATTATGAAGATTATGTATCAGAAGAAGATACAACTGCTTATTATACTTACAAACCAGAAAGATTCTATTCTGGAAGAGATACAGCTTACTACATGATTCTTAATTTAACTGGTCAAGATAAGTTCGATACCAAAGATTTCGATGGAACAGCAAGTGAACTAATAGATATTATCGGTGAAGAATTGTTCCATGAAATTGGACAAGAAATCATTGATTTAAACTTCAGTTCTTCTAGTTTCATTCCAAGAAGAATGGCTGAATTAAGAGCTATGCATGAACTAAGAATTCATGATTACTATTTAGCTACAGATTATAAAGCTATTGATACTGAATTTGAAATTGATCAAGAAGGTAGTTCATCAATAGTAGCTTCTTATGATGATAAAACAATCTCAGCTAATGAATTCTTTACTTATGCAATGAATAGAAATGCAGGAATGTATTTGCTTCATACTGCTCAAATTAAGGCTTTAATGAATGCTCATTACGAAACTGTTTATTGCTTAGACACAGCTACTTGTGAATATGATTATGAAGAAAATGAATCAGCTAAGATGGTTGAACATATCAATGCTTACGAAACAATGAAAGCACAATTCGAAGGCAGTATGTATGCTTCTTATTATACTTTTGAAGAATATCTATATCTTGCCTATGGCGTTAAAAATATGGAAGAAATGATTAATAATTATTACATTAAATCAACACTTCAACCTTTATATATCTTTGATTTAGTACAAGAAGATAATTATGACGTTTTGAACTCATTAATTGAGATGATGGAACCTTATTATGATAATTATTTCAGTTTAAAAGTAAATCATTTGTTGATTTATATGGATAGAAATGAAGATGGCGCACCAGATAAGTATAGTGACTTTTATGAAGAACTAGGCGAAGAAGATAAGCTAGCTCATGACGCTAAACTTGAAGCTTTTGAATTAGCGATTAGAACCTATCTTGAAGATAGTGAAAATACTTTTACAACATTAGTAAGTGAGTATAAGCAAGCTTTAAGATCAGATGAAACTTGGGGCGAATTCAAATCCTATGGATTCTATATCTTAACAGAAAACCTATCAACATCAAGTTCTTTGACTTATGCGACTACTACAAACAAATATGAAGAGGCATTCGTTGATAGACTAATTGAAATGTACCAATTATATAATTTAGAAGAAAACTTAGATGAAGCTTACTTAATGGATAGTTCATTACTTGAAACTTCATATGGTTTACATTTAATAAAAGCAGAAAAAGGTAGTGTTTTTGAAATGCCTAGTGCTGAGTTTGAAATGACTTATAATGATGAAAACGTACCAAACTTCACTGAAGGTATTGAAAATGAATCTGAGTTTATTTCCTTCGAGCAATTAAAACTTTATGCTCAATACCGTTTTAGTGTTATATCATTTGGTTCAGTTGATTTAGAAGATCAATATGGTTTTGTAAGACCTTCAATTCCAGCTTCAGTTAACGCTGCTTTCAAAGAATTCGCTGCGAAATTGCATGACGCTCTTTATGTTGTCGGATATTTGAATGTTGGAGTAGCTGATGAATTATTATTAGGTGATTTTATTAATAGTAATCCTGATTTCTTTGATGGAGACGCAGCTGATTTAGAAGCAATCTTAAACCAATTAAGTGAAATCTATAGCCGTCAGATATTCTTAGAATTAGACATTAGATAAATAATTTAAGTGCGGGATTTAAGCCTCGCACTTTTCAATTAAGGGTAAAACATGAAAAAAATCGAAGAAAAAATTATTAGGAAAAATACTATTTTAACCATATTCGCGAATACTTTTTTAGCAATAATTAAACTACTAGGCGGAATTATTGGGAAATCTAGTGTTTTGATTACCGATGCGATTAATTCAATAAGTGATATCGCAACTAATTTAGTTGTTTTTGTTTCAGCTAAATTTTCCAAAAAAGAAAGAGATGAGACTCATCCTTACGGTCATGACAAATTCGACAGCATGATTTCAATCTTTTTAGGCTTCGCACTTATAGTTACAGCTTTTGAAGTGGGAAAGAATGCAGCGACTAAACTATACGATGTAATATTCAACAATTTAGTTATTGTTGTTCCAGCATGGTACACAATTGTTATTGTTGGAATTACTTTAATTGTGAAGGAGTTTTTATATCGCAAGACTAAAGTGGATGCTAAAAAAGCTAGTTCGCAAGCTTTGATGGCACAAGCATGGGACCATAGGTCTGATACTTTAACAAGCCTTGGAGCTTTAGTTGGTATTTTAGGAGCGATTTTTGGTTGGGGATTCTTAGATCCTTTAGCTTCATTGTTCATAGTTTTCTTTATTCTTAAGTTAGGTTTCATAATTATCAAAACTGGAGTATCTCAAGTTGTGGATGAATCTGCAGATAATGAGCAAGTGAATAGAATTAGAAAAATCGTATTAGAAAACAAAAATGTCATCAAAATTGATGAGATAAAAACTAGGATGTTTGGTGTTAAATACTATGTTGATTTAGAAGTTTCCTTAGATAGAAATCTATCACTTGAAGAAGCGCATCGAATAGCTGAAACTATCCATGATGATATCGAAGATAGAATATCTGACGTTATTCACTGCATGATTCATGTCAATCCAAGTGAAATGGAAAGAAAATCAAAATCAAGTTGATAAAACCTAGTCTTAGTGATATAATAATAAATCACACATAAGAAAATACTTGCTAAAGGAGTGAGTTAAATGTTTTTATCATTTATAACTAATTTTTTGGATAATGGTCCAGGAATTCTTGAAATAATGACCAGAATGTTACTAACCGCAGTTTTTGTTGGAATTATCGGTTTGGAAAGACAGATGCGCCATAAGATTGCCGGTGTGACAACCCATTTGATGGTTGCTTTCGGAGCTGCTGGAATTGCAATTTTACAAGATGCTCTTTACTATGATGCAATTGCAACGACACAAGCACTTTATGAAAATGTTGGATATTATATTGAAATTCAAATTCAAAGACAAAGAGTTATTGCTCAAGTAGTTACCGGTGTTGGTTTCTTAGGCGCTGGAACAATTCTTAAAACCAGAAATGGTATTTATGGATTAACAACTGCCGCAACCCTTTGGCTAGCCGCAATGATCGGTTTAGCATTTGGAATGGGCGCATATATAATTGGTGCTGTAATTTCGATTTTTTCTCTAATTTTCTTAACATTATTTAGAAAAGTATTAGAGAAAACCTCGTTGAGACATCAACAAAGTCCAGAAATAATCGGATCACAACCAGTAGACGAATAAAAGAGATTCTTTAAGAGAAGAATCTCTTTTCTTTTTACATAATTTTATTGTTATAAAAATTCATTCATATTTTTTGCAAAAAGACCTTAAATAGTATAAACTATTTATGGTGTTTGCGGGAGGTATAAACATGATCTTAGAAATTAAGGATTTGTACGTCTCCATTGAAGATAACTTAATCTTAAAAGGTTTAAACTTAAAAGTTAATGGTGGCGAAACACACGCTATAATGGGGCCTAATGGTACCGGGAAATCAACCCTGGCACAAATATGCATGGGTCACCCTAGCTATAAAATTGAATCAGGCGATATTTTATTAGACGGCGAAAGCATTATTGATAAGACGGTAGACGAAAGAAGTCGATTGGGACTTTTTTTAGCTATGCAGAATCCGATTGAGGTTCCAGGAGTTACTAACTTTGATTTTGTCAAAGCCGCTGTTCAAACAAGAATGAGTAAAGACGAGCATTTAAGAATTGGTAAATTTATTTTGAAATTCGAAAAGGCATCTCAAGATTTAAAAATGGGACAAGGTTTAGCGCACCGTTTTCTAAACCAAGGTTTTTCCGGTGGTGAGAAGAAAAGAAACGAAATTCTGCAAATGAAAATGTTAAATCCTCGGTTTGCATTTTTAGATGAAATTGACTCTGGACTAGATGTAGATGCATTAAAATTAGTCGGCCAAAATGTCACAGAACTTAAATCAAATGATTTAGGTTTGATTCTTATAACGCACTATCAAAGGTTGCTGGATTATATCACTCCTGATTTCGTTCATATCATGATTAATGGTAGAATAGTGAAAACGGGAAAAGATGAACTGATTAAAAGAATCGATCAGGAAGGTTATGATTGGGTTAAGAAAGAATTAGGAATTGAAGATGAAGATATCAAACCATATTCTTTAGGCGTATGCCCATCTAAACATTAATATGAATATTCTTAAATTTTTAAAAGAAAAGAAAACATTAATTGCCTTTGATAATGTCCATGTAATCAATAAAGCTAAAATATCTAAAACGAAAAATCATTTACACTTTGAAAAAGAAAATGATTATTTTGTATTTATTGATAATTATAATTTAACTGAAAAATTAATATTCGAAGTTAATAAAGGGCTAAATTTAAGAATTTACCTGATTACTTACCAAAGCAAAAACATTGAAATTGAATATGAATTTAATATTAAAGATAATGCATCTTTAGAGCTTTACACAAACTTTAACACGAGAAGAAATAACAACTTGAATTTAAAACTCGAGTTTAATTTGAATGAAAATTCTAACCTAAAATTGATGAATGCATTGCTCTATAATGGGAACTTAAATCTTTCAACAAGTATTAACCTCCTAGGCAGAAAATCTTCTGCAGAGGTTGAAGTCTTGAATATTGGTCACGGAGAAAACAAATTTAATATTGATCAATTCATTAGACATTTAAATAAAGCAACTGTCTCAAATATCAATAACTCTTTAATCGCAAGCGATAAGAGTAAGCTTAAATACTCAGTTTCAGGATTTATTGCTAAAGGAAATGAATTTTCTAAAGCTCATCAAAGCAATAAAGGTATCATGCTTTCTGATAGTTGTGAGATTGAAGTTGAGCCAAAACTATTTATCGATGAATATAATGTTGAGGCTAGTCATGGAGCGGCTATTGGACAAATGGATGAGATGCAATTATATTATTTGTTAAGTAGAGGTTTAACGGAACAACAAGCAAGATCATTAATTATTTTTGGCTATACTAATCCATTTATATCAATGATTGAAGATAAAGACATAAAAAGATTGCTTACTTCGCAAATTACCAGAGTAATGAAGGGAAAAGCTGATAATGAATAAGAAGATTATTTCCGATTTTCCGCAAATAAAAAATGACTATATCTATTTTGATACCGCAGCTACAAGTCTTAAACCTAAAGCGGTTATTGAAGCAGTCAATATGTATAACGATACTCTAAGTGCTAATATCCACAGAGGCATGTATTTTAACAGTGTCAAGACCACAGAACTTTACGAAGAAGCAAGAAGTGTAGTCGCAAAGTTTATCAACGCTAAAGAAGAAGAAATTGTTTTTACAAGAGGAACCACTTCATCAATCAATTTAGTTGCGTCAAGTTATGGTTTAGTAAATCTTAAACCAGGTGATGAAATCATTGTTTCTGAACAAGAACATCATTCACAGTTTCTACCATGGCAAAATGTTGCGAAAAAAACAGGAGCTACTTTAAGATTTGTTGAGCTTAACTCAGAGGGTAAAATCACAATTGAAATGTTCAAAAAAGTTTTGAGTGATAAGACAAAAGTTGTAGCCCTCAATTATGTTTCAAACGTATTAGGTTACATTAATGACATCAAAGAAATTACAAAGCTTGCGCATCAGAAAAATGCAATTATTGTAGTTGACGCCGCTCAAGCAATTCAACATATAAAAGTAGATGTATTAGATTTAGACGTTGACTTTTTAGCGTTCTCAGGGCATAAGATGTTAGGTCCTACAGGCGTTGGGATACTCTATGGTAAATCCCAACATTTAGACATTTTAGAACCGATAGAGTTCGGTGGAGATATGAATGAAGATGTAGAAAAGATTGACTCTACATGGAAGAAATATCCGCTTAAATTTGAAGCTGGTACCATGCCTATAGCTGAAGTAATCGGCTTAAAAGAAGCTATAAATTACTTGGATAATTTAGGTTTAGAAAATATCCATTCTTACTCAATGGATCTATACCAACATCTTCAAAATGAGATTAATAAAATTGATGGAATCACAGTTTATAACCCTAATTCCGATACCGGAATATTGACCTATAATTTTGATGGCGTTCCTGCACATGACGCTATAACCTACTATGCAGAAAAAAATATCGCTTTAAGAAGCGGTCAACATTGTGCAAAATTAATCCATGATTTTTTAAATATTCATTCATCTTTAAGAGTAACTGTATATTTCTATAATACTAAAGAAGAAGTTAATCGTTTTATAGAAGTAACGAAAGAAGCGATTAAGTATTTTAAATCAGTAGGATTTTAAGGAGGAATTTTTATGACAAATCTAGATAATCTATATCGAGAAATCATTATGGAACATTATAAAAATCCTCGTAACAAAGGTTTGCTTGATGATCCAAGATATACAAAAATAAGAATTAAAAACCCTTCTTGCGGTGATGATATTACAGTTCAAACTTTAGTTAAAGACGGCATTATTAAAGATTGTCGCCAAGAAGCTACAGGTTGTTCAATATCAGTAGCCTCAGCGAGTGTTTTAACGGAAATAATGATAAACAAGCCAGTTGAAGAAGCAATTAAACTAGCAGAGAATTTTCTCAATATGGTTTCAAATAAAGAGTATGACGTGACTTTGGATTTAGAAGAAGCCGAAGTTTTTGGTGGTGTCAAACAATTTCCAGCGCGGATAAAATGCGCTTCGATTGCTTGGGTCGCTTTCAAAGATACTCTAGGTAAGGAGTGATAACCTTTGAGTAATGATAATAATGTGAATTTTGATCATGAGTATAAATATGGTTTTAAAACTGAATCAAAATCAGTTAAGCAAACAAAAAGAGGTTTATCAGAGGATATAGTTAGAGAAATTTCGATGATTAAGAATGAACCAGAGTGGATGTTAAATACAAGACTAGATGCTCTTAAAGCATTCTATGAAATCAAAAATCCCGATTGGGGACCAGACCTTTCTGAAATTGACTTTGATGATATAATTTATTACATTAAACCGTCTGATCGAGTTGAGCGCGATTGGGAAAATGTTCCTCAAGAGATTAAAGATACCTTTGCTAAACTGGGAATTCCTGAAGCAGAACAAAAATACCTTTCTGGAGTTACTACTCAATTTGAATCAGAAGCAGTATATCATAGTACAATTCAAGAGTTGAATGATCAAGGTGTAATATTTCTAGATACTGATTCAGCTTTAAAAGAACATCCAGAAATTTTTAAGAAATATTTTACCAAGGCTGTCAGTTATCGAGACAATAGATACGCAGCTTTAAACACTGCAGTATGGAGTGGTGGATCATTCATCTATATACCTAAGGGTGTACAGATTGAAAAACCGCTACAATCATATTTTAGAATCAACTCTGAAAGAATGGGTCAGTTTGAAAGAACCTTAATTATTGTCGATGATGAAGCGACTCTTAATTATGTTGAAGGCTGTACAGCACCAATTTATTCAAATAACTCCTTGCATGCAGCTGTAGTTGAGATATATGTCAGTGAAAAGGCTAAGTGTAGGTATTCCACAATTCAAAACTGGTCGACTAATATTGTCAATTTAGTTACTAAAAGAGCTGTTGTCGAAGCGCACGGACACATGGAATGGATTGATGGAAATATCGGTTCTGGTTTAAATATGAAATATCCAAGTTGTATTTTAAAAGGTGATTATTCCAAAGGAACAACTATCACAATCGCATTTGCAGGAAAGAACCAATACCAAGATACTGGAGCGAAAATGATTCACCTTGGTAAATACACAACCTCAAAAATTGTCTCAAAATCAATTGCGACAAGAGGTGGAAAAGTTAATTACCGCGGCATTGTTTCACAAGGTAAAAATGCTTATGGATCAAAAGCAAAGATTGAGTGTGATACGATTTTAGTTGATCGTGAATCTGCATCGGATACCATTCCAACAAATATCGTGAAGAACTTTAGAGGTCAAATTGAGCATGAAGCAACTGTTTCTAAGGTTAGCGATGATGAACTATTTTATTTGATGAGTCGAGGTTTAACTGAAGACGAAGCCAAAGAAATGATTATTATGGGCTTCATTGAACCATTTGCAAGAGAACTACCGATGGAATACGCAGTTGAACTTAATCAGTTAATAAAATTAGAGATGGCAGGTTCAATAGGATAAGATATAAACTCCCAAATTTGGGAGTTTTTTATTAAATCATATTTAATTTTATAATCTTTTGTGATAAAATAATCCAAAGGTGGTGTTAAATAATGAAACTGGTGATGGCAATAGTTTCTAACGAAGATGCTAACAAAGTTATTAAGAAACTAATTAAATCAAACTTTTTTGTGACGAAATTAGCTACTACTGGTGGCTTTTTGATGAGTGGGAATACAACCATTATTGTTGGTGTCCAAGACGATCTTTTAGATAGTTGTATAAATGTTATTTCCGAATCTTCAAAAAGTAGAACAAAGCTTGTTCCTAACGCTATATCGAGTGAATTTGGTATTTTCTCGTCAATGCCGGTTGAGGTTCAGGTTGGAGGCGCTACTATTTTCGTAATGGATGTTGAGCAGTTTATAAAAGCATAAGAAATAAAGAACTGTTTGTTACAGTTCTTTTTGATTATTACTTTGGGAGAAACTATGGACAAAAGATATCTTTATGTTTTTAATAAAGAGAGTGATTATAAGTCAATAATAGCTTTAATAAATCTGGATGAAAGAATCCGGTATTTAAAAGTTGACTTTGATGTTTTAGTTATTGAAGCTGATTGTGATTATACTTTAAATGAGTTTGAAAATTTTAGAGAGTTTGTTCTTGGAGAACTTTTAATCGATTTCGTTGGATTTTTTATCCCAAAAGGTTTTGATTTTTCCATTGAAGAATTAAAAATTATTTTTGAAAAGATTAATTTAGGAATCTATGATATAGCTAGTTTTATTATAGAAGTTTGTTTGAATAAGTGCGATAATTTTAAGAAGAAGCTAAAGAGTTTCTATTATAGCCTAGTTGGTATTGAAAACATTAATACAGCACTCGGCTTTATCGAAAACAACTTTAATGCATCGTTAACTTCTAAGCAATTATATTTGCATCGTAATACCTTAAACTATCGTTTAGATAATTTTATTCTTAAAACCGAGATGGACATTAAAAGTTTTCAAACAGCTATGGCATTATATTTGCTTTTTAAGAGATAATTTGTGCAGTTTGCATATATGATTATCTCTTTTTTTTTTATATAATTATTAGTGATAATTTATATAAGGAGGATTTATATGTCTACTTTAAGTTTTAAAGCTTTAAATAAGATTTATGATAATGGTGTTCAAGCAGTTTTTGATTTTAATTTGGAAGTTAGAGATAAAGAGTTTATCGTCTTCGTTGGACCATCTGGTTGTGGTAAATCGACTACACTTAGAATGGTTGCCGGATTAGAAGAAATCACATCTGGAGAACTTTTCATTGATGATCGTCTAGTTAATGACGTAGCTCCAAAAGATCGTGATATCGCAATGGTTTTCCAATCATACGCGCTATATCCACATATGACTGTATATGATAATATGGCTTTTGGATTAAAATTAAGAAAAACTCCTAAAGTTGAAATTGAAAAGAAAGTTAATCGTGCAGCGGAAATCCTTGGTTTAACTAGTTATTTAGACAGAAAACCAAAAGCATTATCTGGTGGACAAAGACAAAGAGTTGCCCTAGGTAGAGCAATTGTTCGTGATGCTAAAGTGTTCTTGATGGATGAACCACTATCTAATTTGGATGCTAAGTTAAGAGTAGCGATGAGAGCTGAATTAATCAAATTGCATGAAAGATTAGAAACAACAACTATCTATGTAACCCATGACCAAATTGAAGCGATGACTATGGCAACAAGAATTGTTGTTATGAAAGATGGTAGAGTTCAACAAATCGGTGCTCCAAAAGAAATTTATGACAATCCAAACAACATGTTCGTTGGTGGATTCATCGGTACTCCAGCTATGAACTTTTTACCTGGAAAAGTTGATGAAAAAGGTATTTTCTCTTGTGAACAATTAAAGGTTAAAGTTGATGAAAAACATTTGAAACTTTTAACAGAAAAGAATTTCATTGGTAAAGAAGTAGTTCTTGGATTTAGACCAGAAGATGTTCATGATCAACCAGATATGTTAGAAAAGTATAAAGATTCAAAAGCAATCTTTACAGTTGATGTATCTGAACTTTTAGGTGCTGAGACTAATATCCATATCTCTATCGCTAATAATAATATTATCGCTAAAGTTAGTGCTCGTTCTGATTTAATGATCGGTTCAAAAGTAGAACTAGCAATCAATATGGAAAAATCTCACTTCTTTGATCCTGAAACAGAATTAAGAATAGTAAAATAATTAATTAAAATTATCTAAATATTAAAGAATAATACCACTAACTTTAGTGGTATTTTTCAAATCTAAAGCACATACATTTATGTTATATTTATAATTGGAGGTGCGTAAAAGATGTTAGATTATATTATTAGAAAACCCGATAACAAGATTTATGTAGCAAGTGATAATCAATATGCAGTTTACGATATGACATTTCAAAAATATATAAACAATATCCTAATGAAAAGATTGACAAATTTAGAAGCATTAGAGAAATGTTCTAAGAAATACTTCTCATTAAAAAGTAAAATACCTTTGATATTATCAAAAGATAAGTTAATGCTTTGTATAATAAGTTACCGAATGTTAAATTTGATATACATAAATTATCTGAGCATTTCAAAATATGAAAGAGAAAAGAACTTAATTACAGTTTATTTTAATTCAGGTCACTGTTTAAAGATTGAAAATGTTTATGCATTTTTAAATCAATATAAGTTAGCGAGAAAAATAATTGACAAAATTTCCGCTTTAGACTTCTAAACTTTAATTGATAATTGATTAAAGTTATGGAAATAATCCACAATTTTTAGTATAATAT
>CAZMMT010000030.1:0-12152 GCA_964567465.1 uncultured Candidatus Izemoplasmatales bacterium
GTTCCTCAAGAATTATTGGATCAATTTGCACAAATGACAATGCTAAAAAGACTTGGACAACCTGAAGAAATCGCTAAAGTTGCTTTATTCCTAGCAAGTGATGATGCATCGTACATAACAGGACAAACAATTCAAGCCGACGGCGGAATGAGACTTTAATAAAAATAATAAAATAGAAAGATGTGATTAACATGAATAAACCAACTGTTGGTATTGTTGGGACCGGCGTCTATTTGCCGGAAAAGTTTATGACCGCCAAAGAAATCTCAGAACAAACCAATGGTATCTGGGCTGAGGAAGCGGTAATTGAAAAATTGGGTATAGTTAAAAAGACTTTGCCTAATGAAGATGATGGCACCCAAGAAATGGGTGTTAAAGCTGCGCTTGATGCTTTAAAAAATACCGGCGTTGACCCAAAAGAAATCGACGTTATTATTTGTGTGGGGGAAGAATGGAAAGAATATCCGTTAACAACCAGTGCACTCTATATTCAAGATAAAATTGGGGCGATCAATGCCTGGGGAATCGATGTTGCCAATAGATGTTGTACAACTGTTTCAGCTATGAAGATGGCTAAGGACATGTTGATAGCTGATGATGAAGTAAACACGGTTATGGTTGTTGGCGGCTATAGAAACGGTGATTTCGTTGACTACACAGACAAAGATATGTCAATGATGTTTAACCTTGGTGCTGGTGGCGGCGCGATAATCTTAAAAAAGAATTATAATAAAAATTTGCTTTTAGGAACACACATTATTGCTGATGGATCTTTAGCTAGAACTGCTGGAGTTGAAATTGGTGGTACTGCTAAACCTATTACACACGAAAATCTTGAAGAAGCGAAAAAATCTTTAAGATTAATGGAACCAAAAAAGATGAAAGAACGTCTAAATGAAGTATCGATGCCAAATTGGTTTATGTGTATTGATAAAGCTTTAGAAAAGAGCAACTTAGAAAGAAAAGATATTGATTACTTAGCGATTCTTCATATTAAAAGATCAGGTCATCAATTTATGTTAGATGAACTTGGTTTAACCAATGATCAAACAATTTATTTAGAAGAATACGGTCATATTGGTCAAGTAGATCAAATCTTATCTTTACACAAAGCTCTAGAAGAAAGAAGAGTAAAAGATGGAAGTGTAGTCTGTATGATAGCTGCAGGTATTGGTTATGTATGGGCTGCTAACATCATAAAGTGGGGTGAAGTATAATGTTTGATACTACTGGATTCTGGAAAGACATTTTTATCTTTATCCTAGTATTAGTAGTTGTATATACCTTGCTTAAAATTTTTGTTCTAAAATACTTTAAAAATAAGGATCGAGCTAAAAGTATTGGCTTAAATATTGCCTTAGTTATTGGTATATTTTACTTATTCTTTAGAATATTCAAGGTAATAGATGACAACTTCCCTGACTTTTCAACAATGTTCATGATGACTAATATCGTTAATCAAGCTTTACAAGTATCGGTTTTAGCTTTAGCGACTACAGGTATTGTCTTGATTTTCAAAACCTCTGCGACAACTAATTTCGCACAAGGTATGATTGCGACATTTGGAGCTTTTGTTGCAGCTAAGTTAATTCAATATTTTACTTTAAATTATACAGATTTAACAGTCACAAATATGGTCTTTCTAGCTATGATTGGTGGAGCAATAACGGCTTTCTTATTTGGTATATTCGTTGATGCTGTTATTATAAGAAATTCAAAAGATAAAACACCTATTGGTAAGCAAATGATTACAATGGGATTGGTTTTGGTATTAGCGGGTGCTATGCCTCTAATATTCGGTAAGATTTTGTTACCGATACCAAAGATGTCTTATGAACCTAATATTGCTTTTAAACTATTCGGTATTGACTTGTTTATTACCGTTCATGCGTATTATGCACTTATCATAACGGTTGTACTTCTAGTCGTTTTATTCTCAATGTTAAGATTCACAAAATGGGGTCTTGGCGTTAGAGCCACTGCCTCTAACGAGTTAGTAGCGGGAATGATGGGAGTTAATACAAAAATTATTACCTCTATGAGTTGGGCGATTGCGGGACTTTTAGGAGCTGTAGCGGCTGTTATGTTAACACCGAATGCCACTAATGTTACCGTAGCATTAATGACACCTACGCAGGTAAATGCATTTATGGCTGCTATCTTAGGAAGTTTTTCATCTTTCTTAGGTCCACTAGTAGCAACAGTATTAATACCGGTATTAACTGGGTTATTGAGTTTAATTGTACCTTTATGGCAAAATGCCGTTGTTTACTTATTTATACTTGCAATCGTTTTGGTTAAACCAATGGGATTGTTTGGTAAAAAGATAGCGAAGAAGGTGTAAAAGATGATCTGTAGAACTGAGGTCTGTAAAGACCGTAAAGCAAGAATTAAACAAATAACAAATCATCCTTACTTCGGCTTTTTTATAATTACATTCTTAATGCTTATTGTTCAGTTGTTAAGAGCAGCTGGAGTTCCAGTATCAAATACTTTAGTTAGAGCATTTGGAATCACAATGATTTATATAATTGTTGCACTAGGATTCAGCATATTGTTAGGATATGCCGGGTTAGCTTCTTTAGGAACTGCTGGGTTTGTGGGGATAGGAACTTATATATTAGGTTACTTTACCAAAAATCTTGAAGCATCGGTTTTCATAGTTATATTGGTTTCAATTGTTGGAGCTATAGTCATAGGTTTAATAGTCGGTTTTATCTCACTCAGGATTGAAGGGATGTACCTTGCGATTATAACCTTAGGTTTATCTGAAATCTTAAATGAAGTATTTAAAAATGCTGTAAGTATCACAAATGGTACAAATGGCTTAGGTTTAGATAGTCAATTAATTCTATTTAAAAATCTGATTTTTATTGATCATAACACTATCTTTATTGTTACTGCGATTATCATGTTCTTCATGATGATTCTGACTTTAAACTTAATAAAGAGCCCTACAGGCAGAGCACTACTTGCAATGCGTAACTCAACATCAGCGGCTCAGGCAATGGGTGTTAGTATTTTAAAATATCGTTTAATGGCCTTTATTGTTTCGACAGTGTATGCAATGCTAGGTGGAGTAATCTATATGAGTTACATTTCATTCTCCATTCCGACTACTTGGTCATTAGCATTTTCACTAAATATTCTAGCCGCAGTAATTGTCGGTGGATCACAATCGATTTATGGAATTGTTTTAGGAACTTTCATGATTTTCGGATTGAATTTAGGAGTATTCCAACAGTTTGATTTCTTCAAAAACAATCCAGCAATCTCAGTAATGTTTAATGGGTTATTAATTATTTTAGTTATTATGTTTTACCCAGGAGGTTTAATTAGGTTAGTTACTACAACTTATTATAAATTGAAAAAGGCTTTAGCAAAATTAAAGACGAAGTGGAGGGAATACAGATATGGTTCCGATAATTAATCAGATCTATGCGAATTTCCTCGAGAAGAGAATTAATTCAGCTAAGACTAAAATTGAATTTTATGATAATTACTTACCAATTAAATTACAAACTCTTGAAGAAAAACTAAATAGAAAAATTGAAATAATAAGATTGAAGCACAAGCAAAAATTATTAGCTTTAGAGATACCAGCTGGGATAGAGTCTGATTATTTGAAAGAAAATTATGAAGCTGAAATCGCTAGATTAGAAGAGAAATTCTATTGGAAACAAAGAGTAGTGAAAGCTTCTGCCAAAAGAAAAGGCGAAGAAGCAAAAGAGAAACTACAAGAGTTAGATAAAGAAAAAAATATTAAAGCTAGCGAAATTAAAAACAAATACTATCCAGAAGTTTCTACCGATGCTAAGAGTAATTATGAAATCAATCAACCGATTCTCATTCAATCTTTGAATGAAAAAATTGATAAACTACAAGATTCACACCAAGAAAAGGTTGAAAATTTTAAAAACAAAACAAAAAAAGCAGTAGAGAAATACCAAGACATTAATAATAACTTATCTACTAAACTTCACGAAATAACAAAGGATAAAGTTGCTAAATATAGTTTAGAAGAGAATGTTGTTTTATCTCTTAAATCTTTATCAATGCATTTTGGTGGTTTAAAAGCAGTTGATGATTTAAGTTTTGATGTTAAAGAAGGTGAAATCTTTGGTTTAATCGGACCTAATGGTGCCGGAAAAACAACAGTCTTTAACTGTATCACTAGGTTTTATAAACCAACTTACGGAGATATCTATTTTAAAAATATTTATGGTGAAGTAGTATATTTAAATGATAAATTGGTTCATAATATAATTAAAGAAGGTATTGTTAGAACATTCCAAAATGTAGAAATGGTATGGGAACTAAATGTTATCGATAATCTATTGGTAGCTGCTCATACAATTTACCGCAGTGGCTTCTTTGGACACTTACTTAATTCGAGATTATTAAGACAAGAAGAAAAAGTAATGAGACGCAAAGCAATGAAAATTCTCGCTGATTTAGGTATAAGTGACTATCAATATGCTTATCCTTACGGATTACCATATGGTATTTTGAAGAAGATTGAATTAGCTAGAACTTTAATGGCGAATCCGAAATTAATTATCCTTGATGAACCGGCAGCAGGATTAAATGATGTAGAAACAGCCGATTTAGCGAAAGTGATAAAGAAAATTCGTGGCGAATACAAAGCGACAATCTTTTTAGTAGAACATGATATGGGATTAGTTATGGATATTTGCGACACTGTTTGTGCCATCAGTTTTGGTAAAAAATTAGCAATTGGGACACCAAAAGAAATTCAAAATTCCAAAGTTGTTCAAGAAGCTTATTTGGGTGGTGAGTAAAGTGGCAAAAATCCTTGAAATTAAAGATTTAGTTGTCGATTATGGCATAATCAGAGCAATTAAAGGCATAAACTTAGAAGTGGAAGAAGGTACGATTGTTGCGATACTTGGAGCTAATGGAGCTGGTAAAACCACAACTATTAGAACAGTAAACGGAATAGTTAAGGCTTCAGAGGGTGAGATTACCTTCAAAGGTGAAAAGATAACTAATCTAGATCCTTATAAACTTGCCAGTAAAGGGATTATTCAATCTCCTGAAGGCAGAATGATTTTAAACGGGTTAACGGTAGAAGAAAACTTACTAGTAGGCGCATATTCCCTTAAATCAGAAGTGATTGATGGGAAAAGAATTTCTGCTAGAAAAAGAACTAAAGAAGTTCTTGAAGAAGTATTTGGATTGTTCCCGGTGTTAAAAGAAAGAAGAAAACAACAAGCATCAACTCTTTCTGGTGGAGAACAACAAATGCTTTCCATCGGAAGAGCTTTAATGGGCAGACCAAAACTGCTTTTACTGGATGAACCTTCACTTGGACTTGCTCCATTAATCGTAAAAGAAATATTTAACAAAATTCAACAAATCAAAGAATTAGGAACAACAATTCTTATTGTTGAGCAAAATGCTTACCAGACTCTAAAAATAGCAGATTATGTTTATGTACTTGAGTTAGGTAAGGTTAAAACAAAAGGATCAGCCGAAGAGTTATTAAAGGATGATCAATTAATTAAAGCCTATTTAGGCGAAACTAGGTAATAACCATAAAGGTTTATTATAAATAGAAAAAAACAAAAAGGAGAGAAATATGAAAAAATTAGCATTATTATTTTCAATCGTAGCCTTAGGATTTGTTTTTGTTGGTTGTGGTGGAACTACCACTTTAGCACCAACAACAGCTGCTCCTACAACAGAAGGCCCAACTACTGAAGCGCCAGTTCAATTAGCGCAAGGTGTTACAGAAACAACAATTACCGTTGGTAATACTGCAGCCGTTACAGGTTATTTTGCAGCTGTAGGTGTTCCTTTCAACGATGCAATCAGAGCCGTTTTCAAAGAAATAAATGACGCTGGTGGTATTGGCGGAAGAACTATTGAGTTCATATCTTATGATGACCAATTCAACGCTGAACTAGGTGTAACATACACTGAAACATTAGTTGAAGAAGATGAAGTGTTCGCTCTTGTTGGACATTTTGGAACTCCAACTGTTGGAGCAACAATTAACTACATCCAACAACAAGGTGTTCCAATGGTTTATGCAGCAACTGGTATCAATGCACTTTACTTTGCTGAATCACCAATGAACCCAGTTATGGCAGTTCAACCTATCTATTTAACAGATGGTAGAATTATGACTGCTAGAGCTATTCAAGAACCACTTTACGGTGCGAACGAAGATGAAGCTTTAGCTGCTGATGCAAAAATTGGTGTTTTATTCACTAATGATGACGTTGGAAACTCAATCAAAGCTGGGGTAGAAGCAGAAATCGCTTCTCTAGGAGTTGCTACTTCAAGAGTATATTACATTCCAGTTTCTGAACTTACAATTGATACAGCAGTTCAATTGTTAAAGTCTTATGGCGTTTCTACAGTAATCTTAGCAATGAATCAAGCTCCATTCGCTTACACATTAACTTCTATGTATAATCAAGAATTAAACGTTCCTGTATTTACATCTTATGTTAATGCTGACGTTACAGCTGTTGACCACACACAATATAATGAAGCAAGAACTATCTATACTAACGCATGGGTTGACGTATTCTCTGAAGAAGGTCAATTAGCAGTTGCTGATTATATCACAACTATTAATCAAGCTGATTTAGATGAAGCAACTAAAGTAGCTTATTATGGAAACTCATTTGCAATTGCTGGTTATATTGCAGCTAAAGTATTCGTTGAAGGTTTATTAAGAGTTGAAGCTAACGGCGACGACTTAACTTGGGAAAATTACATAGCAGCTATGGAAGAAGGCCCAATTGATATTCCAATGGGTGGAGTAGTAGACTTTAGTGGTGGAAAACGTTGGGGTATTGCTTCAATGTCACTATTAAAATACACTTATGGTTTAGGTGACAATCCTGCAACTACAGATGTTGTAGAAGATGATTTCTTAACAGAAGCATTTGTTAAGGTTAGAGAAATCGAAACAATCGAAGAAATCGAAGCTAAATAATTTTACTTAAATAAAACAAGTCATAAAGATGGGGGAGAAATCTCTTCCCCGTCTTACAATGACTTAAAAAAGACTCAACCACATTAATCTTAAGAGAGGTCTAAAATGAAAAATCCTAAATACGTTGAAATCGATCAAATAATCGATTTAGTTAAGAGTGACTATCAAATAATCGTTGGCTCAGCTGCGGCTGAACCACAAGAATTTATGAAAAACCTTCATAAATGCGGTCATAGAGTTAATAATGTGACTGTAACAAACTGTTTGCCATTTGTTGATTCGGAATTCTTTATGGATGAAAAATGGCGTGATTCATTCTTCCTTGATGGCTGGTTTTATACTGGTGTGTTAAGAAAGATGCATAAACATGGAAATATTTCGTTTATTCCGAACAATCTACATTTTGCCGGAACGAAACGATTACAATATAAAAAAGCTAATATTTTTGTATCAGCAGCAACAATGCCGGATAAACACGGATACATTTCTTTATCATTATCTAATATTTACGAAAAAGAAATCTTGGAGCAAGCTGATATAGTAGTTCTTGAAGTTAATGAAAACTTTCCAAGAACCTACGGTGATACTGAAGTTCATATCAGCGATGTTGATTATTTGGTTAAAACAGCTTATGAACCACCGACTTTACCAGATGTAGAACCAAATGAAAAAGATAAAATCATCGGTAATTTCATCGCCGAAAAGATAAATGATGGCGATACAATCCAATTAGGAATCGGCGGGATTCCTAACGCAGTAGCTAAAGCACTCGTAAATAAAAAAGATTTAGGTATTCATACAGAAATGTTTACGTCAGGGATGATTGATTTAATTGAATCAGGCGCAGCTAACGGTAAGAAAAAAACTTTACACAAAGGAAAACATGTTTGCTGTTTCGCTCTTGGCAATAAAGCTCTCTATGATTATTTAGATCATAATCCAGCAGTTTTAGTACTAAGAGGTTCTTATGTAAATGATCCAGCAATTATCGGTCTTAACGATAATCAAGTTTCAATCAATTCAACACTAGAAGTTGACTTGACTGGACAATGCGCTTCAGAATCAATCGGGACAACCCACTTCAGCGGTACTGGCGGTCAAAGTGACACAGCTGTTGGCGCTCAAAAAGCTAAGAACGGCAGATCATTTATTTCACTTTATTCAACTGCTTGGGTAAGAAATCCTGAAACTGGTGAGAAAGAAGAAGTTTCAAAAATCGTTCCAACTTTAAAACCAGGTGCAGCAGTTTCTTTATCAAGAAATGATGTAGATTATGTTGTTACAGAATATGGTATTGTTAGACTTAGAGGAACAAATATTAGAGAAAGAGCTAAACTTTTGATAAGTATCGCTCATCCAAAGTTTAGAGACGAATTATATAAAGAAGCAATCAAAGCAGGTTTTATCCATGAGCATTTTTAAATATCAAGATAAAGACATCTTCTATTTAATAGATGGTGAAGAATCAAATCCAAAATTATTAATCCTTAATGGCATTATGATGAGCACTTCATCATGGATTCCTTTTATTGACACTTTAAAAGAACATTTTTGTGTCATCAGATTAGATTTTTTTGATCAAGGACAATCATCAAAATTAGACTATTCTTATACTCAAGATATTCAAATAGAACTTATTAAGTCTTTCTTGGATTATTTACATCTTGAAAAGGTTAATATTGCTGGTATTTCTTATGGTGGTGAAGTTGCGCTTCTTTTTGCGATAACTCATCAAGATAGAGTTAATCGTTTAATCCTATTTAACTCCGGTGCTTACACTAATCCATGGTTAAAGGATATCGGTGACGGTTGGATTAAGGCTGGTAAGACAAGAAACGGCGAACTATATTATAAAACTACTATACCGGTTATTTATTCAGCTAAGTATTATGAAGAAAAAATTGAATGGATGAGAAATAGAGAAAAAGTATTATTACCAGTATTTTCTAACGAAGTTTTTCTAGACGCAATGGAAAGACTCACTAGAAGCGCTGAAAGCTTTGATACAAGAGAAAGGCTATCTGAACTTAATTTACCAGTGTTGATAGTTACAGCCGATCAAGACAGTTTGACGCCTAAAAAGGATCAAGAGTATCTTTATAAAAATATTAAGAATTCTAAATGGGTAATTATACCTGAGGTAGGACATGCCTCAATGTATGAAAATCCAGTTATGTTTACAACTTTGATTACAGGATTCTTCTTAATTAAAGATATTGAATATAAAATATAGTAGGAAGGTGCTTTAAATGGAAAAGAAGTTTATTAAATTAAGAAACAAAGAAACAATAGCTTATTTAGAAAAGGGTCACGGCGAAAAATATTTGATTTTAGTTCATGGTAACTTTTCTTCTGGAGTTTACTATTTACCACTCTTAGAAAAATTACCGGAAGATATTCACGTCTTCGCTCCTGATATGAGAGGTTTTGGCGATTCTAGTTACAATAAAAAAGTTTCTTCACTAAAAGACTTAGCCGATGATATAATTAAATTCATGGATGAACTTAATATTGAAAAAGCTGATATCTTAGGCTGGTCCTTAGGTGGTGGAGTTGTAATGGAACTTGCGGCTCATTATAAAGGAAGAGTTAACAAATTAATCTTGATGAACTCAACTACTCATAAAGGCTATCCAGTATTCAAAAAAGATGCTGCAGGTCAAATGAAGATTGGTGAAGTGTATACCTCAAAAGATGAAATGGCAACTGATCCAGTACAAGTTAAACCTTTACTAGATGCATTAAAAAATAATAACTTTGATTTTATCAAGTATATCTTTGACCTAACTATTTATACATATTCAAAACCAACCGAAGAAGCAAACAAAATCTACTTAACTGATTCTTTAAAACAAAGAAACTTAGTTGATGTTGATTGGGCTTTAGCTAATTTGAACATGGGTAAAGATCATAACTTCTATAAAAATGGTGATGATACGATATCTCATATTAAAGCACCAGTACTTCATATCTGGGGAAGTCATGATAAAACAGTTCCTGAATTCATGATTTTAGATAATATTAAAGCTTTAGAAAATCAATCAACTTATGTTAAGTTTGATCAATGCGGACACAATCCATTGGTTGACAAAATAGATGAATTGACGAAAACTATTTTAGATTTTATTGAGTAGTTTTCTTAATGAACATTTTCTCCTTATAATATAGGGATGCTTTCAAACATTAATTGTCGGAGCAAGCATCCCTATATTGAGAAGAAAAAACACTTTTTTAACACTATATACTTGACAAAAAAACTTGACTGTAATATAATCTAGGTGTAAATAGCAAAACTAGCGAAAGTTAGTGACGCAAAGCTATAGGGCCTTCGAAAGATGGTAGCCAGTTGCCGTTATCTGTAGAGATGAGGGCATTTTTTAATTCTTAGGGCACAAATTAGCCCTAATTTAGAAAATGTACTCGACAAGGTGATGGCTTTTTTAGTATAATAAAGCCAAGTCTTAGAAAAGATTGGGGGGATTCGTTTGCGGTATGAGTCAAAAGACTAAATTAGCAGTTCATATTGTAAATGCCTCAAAAGCGGCTAAAATTGCCAAAGCAAGTCGACTGGGAATTGTAGTAAGCGCAGTATTAGTGTTTATGATCTTTGCAGTATCGTATTATGGAACTCTTGTAGGTAATTTCACTTTCAGTATTGACGGTACAGCGAAAGAAGCCGGCATCAGCATGTATGAATACGCTGATACAAAACAGTATAAAACAAGGATTGTTTCAGCTAAAGTTGAAGACAATCAAGGAATGACTGGATTATGCGGGACTGAGTATTATGACGGTTCACAAGGTATGGAAGTTTGTATACCGAGTGATGAGGAAATGACTAACATTGATGGACCACACAATAGTTTCTCATATATTGCTCATACATTTTATGTTGAAAACGCAGGAGATTATAAATTAGATATTAGTGCAACTATCAATATCTTATCAGCTCTACGAGGTGCAGAAGAAGCCCTAAGAGTTAGAGTAATAATTGACGGTGTTGGAGTTACATACGCAAAGGTCCAATCAGAAAAAGGTGACGCTCCAGGTGAGTTAGAACCGTTGACTGAAGAATTTTACAGTATTGACAAAGTAATGTATCAAGAAATTACAGAATTTGAACCACAAGAAACAATAAAGGTAACAATTATCGTGTGGTATGAAGGTGTTGACAGTGATCACACCAATGATATCTTCGGTGGCGGAGTTAAGTTAGATATGAAGTTCTCTGTTATCAAGATATATGAAGATGAGATTTAATTTTTGAGAATAAAAAAATTAAAAATATAAAGAAAAAATAAAGGAGAAAAATATGAAAAGTTTAAGAAACAAAGTGATTCTTTCAGGAATCGTACTACTGTTTGCGTTTATCGCAACAATTGGTTCAACTTATGCATGGTTTACAGTATCAACTGACAGTTCAGTAACAGGCATTACCTTGCAAGTAACAGCAGCAGACAACTTATTGATTAGACCTAAATCAATATTGAATGCTGATGACGAGGTTTTTACTTATTTAAGAGACATTAATAATTATGCTACTAGCGTAACCGCATCTACTATGCAAACGGAAGGATATTTCTATGAAAATGATGGGCTCGGTAGTTTGATTTTGACTAGCCCTTGGAGATTGAAACCAGTTACTGTTCTTGGAAACATTGACACTACTTATTACAATGATCCACAAGATGGCTTCACTTACATAAACAACATAGATGCTGTTGTAGCTGGAGATGGAGTTACAACACTTCCAACTTATGCGATTGCTACAGATAACTTGTATGCTGGTCATTATATTACCCTTGAATTTTGGATGCTATCTCAAGCTGATGCAGATAAGAATATTGTTTTAGACAGTTATTCTATCTCTTCAACAGTTGGCAACTCAACAGCACAAGCAAATATTGCAAATGCAACAAGATGAAATGTTAGATGAAGATCCTACATTTGTCCCAGTAACAGGACCAACTTACATTTTTGCAAATGACGCTTTGTATGACTATGAAATCGAAACTGGAGGTAGCAATGTGGCTGCTCCAACACCTCAAGCCGGAACACCAACGGTAAATACAGTTAGCACAGCAGTTGCTTCTTTGTTTACTTTGCAACCAAATACGCCAACTTTAATTACAGTAGTAATTTATATTGAAGGCTGGGATGCTCATGCTTCAAATGATAT
>CAZMMT010000031.1:0-11984 GCA_964567465.1 uncultured Candidatus Izemoplasmatales bacterium
TTAATCTTTCGAGCGGCTCTTTAAACATTATCACCAAAATCGGCAAGATTGCAAACGGAACTATAAACAATGGTTGTAATAAACTATATCCACTAGTAAACATCAAAGCCACAGCTGTTAAAACAAATCCGTAGAAAGTAAAACCAGCTAATCCATTATGCGAGAAGAATGCCTCAGCATAATGCTTTCGTTTTAGCGAAGTAATGATGTTTAGTATCATTGCAGTAATAATAAATATTGATCCCAAACCTACCGTAGCTATCAAAAGCGTCATTGTAAAGTTTGAATCCATAACATGAATTGGTTTATCTGCCAATCCAAAAACATTTTGGAATACAGGAATCAATATTTCTTCATTTCCGAATACCGAACCGTACAAGAAACCGAAGAAGGCAGAAGCCAAACCGATTCTCATACCGATTTCTCCGAGCCTCATTTTCTTAAACTTGAACAGTAGGAAACTTAAGACAATCAACAATAATCCTTGTCCTAAATCCCCAAACATTATTCCGAATAGGAGACTATAAGTTATTGCTACAATTGGAGTAGGGTCCATATCTTGATAACTTGGAACTCCATACATTTCAACAAACATTCCAAACGGTCTGGTAAACCAATTGTTCTTTAATTTCGTCGGTGGAGTTAAACGTTTATCATAATCTGGTGGTCTAGTTTCAATTTCAACTTGAGGCATGTCTTTAAAAGTATCTTCAAGTCTTTTTACATTATCTATTTCCACAAAACCATTAATATTGATTTTGTTTCCCAATCCTACAACATATTTTTTCGCTTCATATAATTTAGCGAGGAACATTAATTCGTTTTTTACCTCAACTAATCTATCCATAGCTCCTTCGATTATTTTTTGAATATCCTCTTCAATCTCTCTTAATGACTCTTCAGCAACCTCAATTTCCATTTTCAAAGTCGTTTGAGCACTAACTGGAGTTCCGTGAACGAAATCAGGAATATGAACTCTATCAAAGAATAATGATGAGAAGATATTGTCAACTTCTCTTTCGCCGTCATTAGTTGTTAGGTATAAACACCATGCATATCCTCTATCAACGTGAAATGTTTGGAATACAAAAGGTTTTGCACTATAGAAGTTTAGTTTTTCAATACTATCTAAAGGAATTCTCCCTACTCTAACATTGATATAATCACAAGAAAACAAGTCATCCAAAGATATATTTAAATTTTCGATATTATTAACTTGAGTTAAAGCATCTTTATATTTCTTAATTAACTCCAAAGTATCTTTTTTGTGATTTGTTAATTGGTTAATTTCTTCATGAGTGTTATGAATGTATTCCCTCATATTTTCCAAGGAATAATCTAAAGAACATACATCTTTTTCAGGAATCTTGATATCGTATTGCTTTTCAATATCAATTATTTCTTTCAAAATTATGTTACAGGGATTATCAGTAGAATAAGATTGTAAACCATGTACTTTATCAACTATTTCACTAGCTGGAACTAGATGAATAAAATCAATTTCAACTAATCTAGCTAAAATTGGATCTATATTTTTTGTGTTTGATGCAATATTAAATAATTTTAGTTTAGCAATAGCCATCTAATTCACCTCAATATATTAACATTTTACGAATGTCATCTTTTTTAATATCATATCTAATACCTTCAATAATATTAAAAATATTTTTTTGTTCTATTTCATTTAAAAAGATAAATACAGTATAAACAATCGCTGGAACTGTAGAGAAATACATATATCTTTTAGCTAAATTATACTTTATCTTTTCAGCTTGATATTCAATATAAACATAGTCATCCTCATCTATATATGAAGCATATACAGATTGCGAAATACTAAATAACACTTCATTTGGATCTTCAAGTTTAATCAACTCTTCTAAATCAGCTGGTTTCATTCTGATATTTTCCATAATCAAAGCTTTTTTTATTTCTTCTTCAGTAGCGTCATAAAACTTTTTTAAACGATAGATTTTAATTATATTATCGATTTCAACTTTAGTTTGATATATGTCCATTAAGTTTTTTTTGACTTTGCCAGTGAAGTAAGTATTTATTCTCTCAATAATTAAATTGTGGTATTGTAAAAACAAAGCTTGTTCAATATCGGTGTATCTTATATCTATCGGATCTTCTGCGTAGAAAGGTCTAATTACATCTTCATATCTAGTTCCTTTAAGACTGAACAATAAATCACGAAAAGTCAGAGACTTAGTAACCTCTTCAATATCAAAACTTGCATGTTTTCTAAAGAAAAGAGGTAAATCTCTGATTGAACTTTCTATATTACCGGAAATAATCGACCTTAAACTAGATAGAACAATCTCTATCTCGCGTTTAACCATATCTATTTCATAGAATTTGCGATCTTTAGTGCTGACAAAGTTAACAATCTTTGCGACATTAAAAAAATAACTTTGCTTGATAAGGTCTTCTAATTGCCCACGGTGCATTGAGTAATCCATTACCTTATCTAGAGTATTGCTATACTTATCAGCTTTTTTTAAATATGCGACTATTTCAGGAATGCTATTAAATTTCAATAATTCTTCATAATCCGCCGGAAAAAGTCTTTTACTATACATTGACTTAGCTTTTGAGATTATTGAATTCCCTGCAAAATTAGGCATTATAGCTCCTTATAATACATTATTCAATACAGAATTGATATAATGTTTTAATCCATTCGTCTTTATTCTTTTTATAATCTTGTTCCAAATCTTTGATGTTTTTCTCAAAATCTGCTTTAGCAGTAATTTGTGCTTCGGCAATGATTTTATCTACTTCTATTTTACGAGCTTCATATATCTTTTTTGCTTCAGCTTGATACTCTGCTTCGATTCTTTTTCTCTCTTCACGTAAAAAAGAACCTAATTTAGCCTTTTCGTCCTCAAGTTTTTTAAGCTCTTGTCTTTTTAACTTATCAAGTTCTACTAATTCTCTAATTAAATTTTCCAAATAAACACACCTTCTTATTATCCATAAGTCTATTTTATTATATCATTTTAAATTTATATTCCAAGTAAAATTTATATTTGATAAATTAAAGAAGCTCATGCGAGCTTCTTATTTTGAAACAATCTTATCAATCTCGTATTTTGTTCCTTCTAAAGCTTCAAGGATTACTCTTTTAGATACATATCCATCATATGAAACAGCGCAATCATCTACTGACACTTTCACATTTGAGATGCCATATATATTATTAAAAATTCCTTCAAGCTCTTTGGCACATCCTTTGCAGCAAATGCCTTTGATATATGCTATTTTCATACAATCACATCTCCTTATATAGTAATTATATTACTATTGAGTTATGATGTCAATTATGTAATCCTGCAAATAAAAAAATCAGCCGAAGCTGATAATAGTGGTGGAGGGGGACGGTTTCGAACCGCCGAACCCGATGGGAGCAGATTTACAGTCTGCCGCGTTTAGCCACTTCGCTACCCCTCCGTAATATTTTTCGCTATTACATTATAACAAAACAATATTTAAATTGCAACTATATTTTTCGGTAATATTTACATCCAATTATTTTTAGTATAAATATCATTCAATCAATTATAAAACACATAATATTATGATATAATCAAATCAGTTAAAATAGAGGAGATATAAATATGATTATTGCATTGATTGCTCATGATAAAATGAAACCCGAAATGCTTGATTTCGCAAAAAAATATCGCGAAACTCTTAAAAAACATACTTTGGTAGCCACTGGTACTACCGGTCATAAAATTATTGAGGCAACTGGACTGAATATTACCTGTTTTCGATCTGGCCCTTTAGGTGGAGACCAAGAAATTGGTGCAGCTGTTGCCAACGGTAAAATCGATTTAATCTTTTTCTTCCGTGATCCGCTTACTGCACAACCACACGAACCTGATGTGTCTGCACTTCTAAGATTATCTGACGTTTATAAAATACCGTTAGCAACTAATATTTCAACAGCCGAATTAATGGTTCACTCTTTACATTAAAAGCTCTCTAAATTAGAGAGCTTTTTTACTTAATAGTATTAAAGGAATCATCATCTCATCTTTTAAAAGTCCAGCGTGAGTAGCCTTATGGACATGTCCTGCGTTTTGCAATCTAAAACTATACTTGTCAATAGCTATAGCGAAGAAGTCTCCTAAAAAGCCTTGTGTTCTGGGGCTTTTTTCACCTTTACCAAAGATTCCTGTTTCAATAAGCTCATTGCTTTTATACAAAACAAACTTATCTTTGAAATGTTTGTTGAAGACATTTTGGAATTCATCATGCTTATCTTCCATAACATAAAATGCTGTAGCTCTAGCTTCGATTGATGGTTGATGTCTAAGTAAAGAAGTAATATCAGTGTACTCCCAAAGGTTAACTCCTTCAATATCGACTTGACCATGGTCAGCAGTTACAATCACTATAGTATCTTCAGGCAACTCGTTACTTAACTTTACAAAAGCATTATTAATTTCATTGATATGATTTTTTACAATATCTGAAGTCGTACCATATTCATGTAAATAAGTGTCAAGTTTATCCCAATAAGCATAAATAAAATTACTTTTACCATTATTAATCGTTTTTATAACTGTTTCAACTTGATTCAAAATAGCCTTATGTTCTTTAACTCTAAACTCTGGAAAAATCTCATGGGTTAGTATATTGAGGTCTTGCTTCTCAATTAGCTCATAAATTTTAGTTATTTTAGCATATTTCTCGGCTACGTTATAACTAAACTTGTATTCTTCATTGTAATAATCTTGATTAAGGAAAAAGATAACATTCTTGTCTTCCTCTTTAACATATTGTTGCCAACCAATCCAAGCCGTATGAGCTGGAGGCAATCCGGTAATAGCTGTTGTTGTAGCGGCTACTGTAGTTGATGGAAACACGGTTGTTAAATCATCAATATTTTTATTAAGTAAAAATTTTGATTCTTCAGGATGTTTTCTTAGTATTGCAGATCCCATGGCATCAACCAAATAGAAAACCACATTTTTATACTTTCCTTCAAAGAGGATTTTATCTAATGATGCCAATGTACTATATTCTGTTTTAACTCCATAATATTTCAAAAGAGAATTTGTCAAATTAAGTAATGAATGACTGTAGTCAGGAAACACAATGTTCGACATATTAAACCGCCCTTCTTGTTTTAGGTAAAAACTTAACTTTACTATATAAGAAAGCACCAACTAAAGCTGCTAAAAGATTACTGATTAACATCGCATACCAAATTCCCATCGGACCTAAATCGGTATATTCATTGGCTAAAAGAATTAGAGGCAATCTTAAAACCCATAATCTAGTAATAGCCAAAACAAATGATTTCTTAGTTTCGCCACTACCTTGAAATGCTGATAAATATACTTGAAATAATGCCATTAAAGGAAGTCCAATACCAATCCAAAAAACATATGTTTTAGCATGATCTATAGTCATAGTGTCTTCACTAAATAAATTGACAATAACTTCGCTGAATGGAAGTAAGATTGAGATTCCAATAACCATCATCAATACCGACATTATTATTCCTTGTCGAACTGATTTCTTAGCTCTTGGAATGTTCTCTGCACCAACATTTTGGGCTATATAAATCGCTACAATTGAAGAAACTGCAGAAACTGGGAACATGACTAACGAGCTTATTCTATTACCAATGAAAAATGCCGCAGAAACATTTGTACCATATGCGTAAATCAAAGAGTTAAGTATTACAAACCCTACCGCTTGTATTGATTGACCGGCTGAAGCCGGTATTCCAATATCAAATATATCTTTTACTATTGTTTTATTTAAATGTTTGATATTAAAATTAACCGTTAAACTCTTCTTAGATTTTAATAAAAAGAAGATTACTGCAGGAGTTATAGCTACATGAGCTAAAACAGTTGACAAAGCCGCTCCAGTAACACCCATATTGAATGTTAAAACCAATAAAGGAGTAAGAATAATATTTAAAACAATTCCTATTGCATTAATAATAACTGGTGTTACAGTGTCTCCTGTAGCTCTTCTAACCGCTTCGAATGCAAATATCAAGAAAAGTATTGGTAGTTCAAAACTTCTAATACGCAAATATGTAATAGCAAAAGTTAAGTCAGATCCTTCAGCTCCCATTAACTTAAGAATATAAGGCGCTAATGCAAAAGCCGCTATCATAAATAATATCCCTAAAAATAATGCTATAAAAACAGTATTGTTAGAGTATTTTTTAGCTGTTTCGTAATCACCTTTACCAACATATTGACCAATTAAAGCATTACCAGCGACACTCAAGCCCATCCCAAAAGATATAAAAATGAAGAATATTGGCCAAGTTAAAGCTACTGCACTTTGCATAGAAGTAGCCAATGATGTTCCGGCTTCAGTAGTTCCTTCTACCATTCCCAAGAAAATTCCATCAACTATATCATGCAATGTTTTCAATATATTTACTAAAAACACTGGAAAGCTTAAGTAAATAATGCCCTTCCAGATTGGATCTTTATATAAAATTAATTCGGTTTTTTTGTCCAAAATTGTATTCATGAAATCCCCTAAAAAAGAATTGTGGCGTACTGTAAATCAGTACGCCACTTGTAATGCATATAGCATTTTTAGTTTGAGTGGTGCCGAAAGCAGGAATTGAACCCGCAACCTACTGATTACAAGTCAGTTGCTCTACCAGATTGAGCTATTTCGGCATGGTGGAGATTGACGGGCTCGAACCGCCGACCCTCTGCTTGTAAGGCAGATGCTCTCCCAGCTGAGCTAAACCTCCATTTGTCACTCGCATAAAGATTTTACTATTTATTGGTTTTATTGTCAAGAAAAAAAATTCAATTTTTTTTAAATTTTTGGAATATTATTATCTATAAAAATATTTATTCCAAGATTGGCTATTTTCTTCAAAAAGACTGAAACAACTAACAAGTCAGCACTGCCTCCGAAACTAAGATTGTTTCTTATGCAAAAATCATTTAGAATATTGATTTGTTCAGTCGAATTTAGATCTAATTCACCAAACATATTTTTTACACTATTATATAAATTAATGTCTTTCGCTCTCTTTAATAAAGTTGTGTCATCAATATGTATTATATAGTACACCAATAAATTTAATAAAGTCTTTGCATCAAAATCTTGTATTAAGTTTATCCCATTCTTAACGTTTTTAAACCCGCTAAGAGCTTCGCCTCTTGCTCCAAGTATACCAAACTTTTTAAATGCTGTGTCTCCAAAACTTAAACTATCATGATTATAATCATCTAGCAAATCATGAGCAATTTTTTTTGAAATTATTAAAATATCATCACTAGTAAATCTTGATATTTTAATTGCGTACGCCGATATAACAATTCCTAAATTAAATATTAAGCCCTTATAACAGTTAACTCCATCAGTAGCATTAAACATATCTGTTTCAGCGCTTTTTCCAATGTTTCTTAAACTTTCCAACAAGCTATTATTATATTTTCTTTCTAGACTTTCAAAAAATATATCAATTATTTTCGGCTTAATGGCGTTCATAGCTTTCATCATTAACCCATAGTTCATATCTGGGTGACTTCCATTTGAATTAGGTGTTACTAAACCAAATTTTGGTTCTAAATTTAATTCAGCAAGGATACTCTCTTCAATAATTTCATCCAATTTATGATAGTAAAAATCTTTGGTTTCTTTCTCAATCACATTTGCAATCTCATGATATGAATGCCTGTTAATTTTCATGCAGTTGAAAGCTATGTCATTGCATATTAAACATTTTCTTTTATTATTTCTTGATAAGCTCCCTTGACTATTATATACGTCAATATCAATGAATCTTCCTAAGGGATGAGATTCTTCAATTTCAATACATTTTTGTTTGATCCCTATAGATTTATCGTCCGCAAACAAGAATATAACAAAAGGACCATCATCGTTAAAATTATATATATGTTTTTTACATTCAAAATCGGAAATTAAAAAAGAAAAAGCATTAATTAACAAATACGAAAGATAACTGTTTTTATCATTTCCAGGCATGTTAGCCTTTAAAGAAACAACAGTCTTATAATCCTTCAAGTATTCTTTAATCAATAGAGCTCTTTCTTCTCTACCTAATAGTATTTTTTCACTTTGATTCATAATTAATTTTTCTTAAACAATCAATTATTGTTCCATCTCGGTACTCTACATACCCTATAATCCTTTCGTCAGGAATTATTTGCTTTGGAACACCGGTAATTTTATGAGTTAAATCTAACAATTCTTCAATGCTAAATATCGGGAATGGACTATTCTTCAATTTATCTAACAAATCTTTTCTAAGAGGATTTATAGCAATTCCTCTTTCTGTAATTAAGATATCTACATCCGTCCCTGGGGTTGTTACTGTGGTGACTTTTTGTTTTATAATTGGAATCCTAGATTTAATTAGTGGTGAAATGATTATCGTAACATCAGCGCCATAAGCAATATCTGCGTGGCCGCCTGATCCGCCGATTAAATTACCCATTGAATCGGTTGTTACATTAACGTTAAAATCTAAATCTATTTCTGTTGCACCAAGAATAACAAAATCTAATTTGTCACATATTGGATCTTTTTCAAAAGGATTTCCATACTTACTAGCTGACATAGCGATGTGATTTTTATTCTTCGCGAAAGAATTTACCGCATCTAAGTCAAAACATTGAACGTCATACAGGTTCTTGAATAAACCGGCTTCTAACATATCAACATAAGCCTTAGTTATGCCTCCTGAGGCGAATGAGCCCACAATATCATTCTTTCTCATAATATCTTCAACGAATTTAACAACTGCAAGTGAAGTTTTACCAGCTCCAGTTTGCATTGAAAAATCATTCTTAATTAAACCTAAATAATCCAATAAATTTGCACAATCTTTAGCAATCTTTAGTCCTATCGGATCTTTGGTAATTTCCGTTGTTCCAGAAACAATTCCAGAACTTTCGCCAATTGAGTCTACAACTAAAACATAGTCTACATACTCACTGTTAATTTGATGTTCTTTTAATTTATCAATAACATTATCTGTAACTAGAACCACCTTTTTTGCATACTCTAGATCACTAATACAATATCCCAAAGTTCCACAAGCGCTTTTTCCAATAGCTCCGTGTCCGTTTCCGAGTTTATCGACGGTTGGACAGGCTATGAAAGCCACATCAATAGGTAGGTCACCACTTTCTATAGCTCTAGCTCTTCCACCATGGGTATTCATTATTAATTTCCCTTTTAAAAATCCCTTACTTATAAGATCGGCAACTTCACCATTTAAATAGTTTGTATGAACATCCGTCACATTACCATTTTTAATTAATTCAGCGAGTTTTTTGTAACTAGGGAATATCGAACTTGGAGCAAAATGCATATCAGTCAAATTTCTTCTTTGAACTTCATTTGATACTAACTCAATAACCTTATCTCCATTTCTTAAATGGTGGTGAAAAGAAAGCGTCATTTTAGATGAGATACATAGTTCATCGAAAAGTAATTTCAAATCGTCGAAAAAAACAGTTTTAGACTGTTTCTTCTTTTTATCTATTAATGATCTTTTCTTATTCTTAAAGTCATCGCTTTTTACAAAAGCTTTAACATTGTCAGGAACTTCTCTTCCCACTCCATTAAGCATTTATAATCACCTACATTAAATTAAACAATTTAGCTTTTTCAATAATTTTCTTTGCTCTTTCAATGATTGGTTTATCAATCATTTTTCCTTTTAACTGAAAAGCTCCAACATTAGGATTGGCTTGATGAGCTTTATAAACTTCTAAAGCCCAACTAATATCCTCATTACTCGGAGAGTAGATTCTGTTTACAATTTCCAATTGATTAGGATGAATACAAGCTCTTGCCTTCATTCCTAAAGAGTTTGAAACCTCTGAATCTTTTTCTAAACCAAATAAATTGTTAATGTTTGTAAAAGGTGTATCAATTGAAATTAATTTATTAGAAGCGCATGCATAAATCACTTTCGATCTAGCATAAAATATCTCTTGATTAGTTTCTGTTCTTTTAATTTCCAAATCATTTGTTAAATCTTCTGCCCCTAACAAAATCGCACAAAGCCTTTTGTTTTCGGCAAATTTATCAATTTCTGTTACTCCTCTAGCTGTTTCAACCAAAGCAATAAGCTTAATTTCTTCCAAATTATTATTTAATAAAAAAGCATCTAAATCCTTGTTTACTTCAATCATTGTTTTATTATCTGCTTTAGGTATTAACAAGTAATTAACCTTTTTAGTTTTTAATAAATCTAGATCTTTTTTAAACCAAACTGTATCTATTGAGTTAACTCGTAAAACTATTTGTTTCGGTAACACGGTGGAAGTTGTTAAGTAGTTATGAACCAAATTTCTAGCATTGTCTTTTTCTTTAATACTTATTGCATCTTCTAAGTCAATTATTATTGCATCAGCCAAAAACACATCAGCGTTTTGCAACATTGATGGATTATTTCCCGGAATGAAAAGCAAGGATCTAAACATCTTCTCTCATCCTTTCAATAGCCGTTAGAAGTCGAGATTTGATTGTATAATCTAAAGCGCCTTTGTCTTCAACTACAACTTTAACATTATGCAAATCTTGTTCATTGAGAGTATCTTCTACTACTTTTAAAATTTGATCGTAAAAGAAGACTCCAACAATACTATTAATCTCTATTTTTCTTTCAACACTAGACTCGATTGTTATTAAACAATCATTTGATTCTTTACTACCTGCAATTCCCTTCATAAACTATTACCTCTTTTTTGTTAAAGCAATTACTCGATTCATTTCATTCTTAACAATCATGAAGCCTGCATCAACACCCATCCCTGGTTTTGCTAAACATTGGTTTGCCATACATGCAATAGCAATGTTTGTTGTAACTTCAGCGGAAATATTTGTTTCGTTACAAGTTCCTCCACAATAACTGCCGATTCCGACCTTATTGCAATAAATAATTGCTTCGCAAATATTATTTACTCCACCTAAATCAGGAGTTTTTATTTGAAGCATATGTCCAGCTTTTCTATCAGCAAAATCAATAACATCTTCTAAAGTATTACACCATTCATCTGCGACTATTTCTACTTTAGAATTTAAATCATCTAATTTTTTAGTAATTTCTGCTAAATAATAAATTGTATCTTCTTTATTACCTGAATCAACCGGTCCTTCAATTCGCAATTTAAAAGGCAGTGCAGTCTTTTCTAATACTAGAAGATAATCCACCATCTTATCAATATCGTTATTGAATGCGATTCCGATTGTTCCATAAACATCAATATGTAAAACCGGTTCATAATCTTCTCTATTTCTATGTTTGATTATTCTGTTTCGTAACCAATTAATATATTCTCTTAATAGCTCGCCGTTTCTTCCCAACTTCTTTTCCACATTATTGATAAGAGCATGCGGTAAAACGTCTGCTTCTTTAATAATCATTTTATCCACATTGTCATAGCGATCATCACCGCTTTGTGTAAATACTGGTACTTTATCATAAACTTTTTCAACTATATTATACTCTTTTCTAACTACTTCTGCCATAGTTAGCTTGTTAACTTTGGCTACTGCAGAAAGAAAAGCTTGAGTTAAACCATATCTGATTGCTGTATGTAATTTCTTACCATTTAGTATCATTCGATCGAATTTCTCAGCTAATGGTCTAAACTCATTCATATCTAGTCCGATTAACATCGGCACAATATTTTCTTCCAAGAATGGGATATAATTATCGGCTAAAAACAACGGGTCTCTACCACCAGTTCCTGAATATTGAACAGCTGCACAGTCGCCAACTCCAACTTCTCCATTTTCTAAAATTAACTGAATGGAAATTGCTTCCCCTCTTTGTCTAATTGATGAAAACCCTTCTATTTCAGGCGTTCCTACATAAAAGAAGCCATCGTTAACGGCTCCGTTTTTAATTGCTTTTTGATCATCAAAGAAAAATCCTGTGTATGATTTTGATAATACTACATCGATTATTTTCATTATAAATTCCTTAAAGGCCT
>CAZMMT010000032.1:0-11553 GCA_964567465.1 uncultured Candidatus Izemoplasmatales bacterium
AGGATTGTGATGCTGGTTGCTTCTCCACCAGGATAATTAGTTCTTGGATCAATGATATGATGGTAGATTGTTTCATCCTCTAAATCATTAACGTTTTTAAAATATCTTTGGTAGTTACCGCTAGAAACTAAATTTAAACCGTTATATAATTTAACAACTGCATAATAATCACCTGGTTGAACACTGAAAGGTGTCGTTAATGCAATATAATATAATCCGTCTTCTTTATCTAGATTTGTACCATTAGCATAAACGTTTGAGTTTCCAAGGTTTAAGATATAGTTCATATCTAAATCTTTAAAATGTTCAATAACTAGTTCACTGAAATATCCCTTAGCAAATCCACCTAAATCAATTCCCATATTCTCCTTAGCAAAACTAACTGTGAGATTAGTTTCATCTAAAAGAATATCATTTGGATCAGTGTTGAAGGTTACTCCGTCTAGTTGAAATGTTGGTACAGGACAATAGTCAACGCCAAACTCAATGAAAGAGTCACAAGCAACACTATTTCTTGTGTTATGCCATACCATTAGTACTGGATGTAAAGCGATATTGAATAAAGAATCGCCATCAATTACAACGATGTCTTCGTTATCTTTAGCAAACTTAATTGCATCAAAAAGTTCTTTATCAACTGTAGTAGGGCCACTAGCGTTATTGATGGTATTTAAGTTAACTACATCATCATAAGCATTATACTTATCGAAATATTGATGATATTTTAAACTTAACTCTTCAAATTCTTCATAAACTTGATCGATATCATAATCAGCAGCTTTATCATAATATACCTTTAGTGATATAACGGTATCAAAGTAAGAAGTATATCGTTTTTCACAGATATATACTCCGTCTGTTTTGCCAGGTTGACAGATATCTTCATTTGGATTTGTAGCACTCCCTGAGCAAGACATCAGCAAGACAGATGAAAGAATTATAAATAATAGTAAAGTAAGTTTCTTCATTTCGTAAAATTCTCCTTTATATTTTGTTTTCAAAATTTGTAGTTTTATTATATAATATCTATGATGAGGAAGGTGATATTATCAAAAAGCGTGATATAGTTTTCATCGGTATTATTCTTTTGATAGCACTCTTGAGCGGACTAGGTTTTAGAATTGTTCAAAATATTAATTCGACCGGAAATACTTTCGCAAAGATTGTTTATCAAAACGAACTTATATTGATGATTAATTTAGAAAATAATGATTATCATCTCTATGATACCATATATAAAGATCAAATCAATGTTGGTAGAGCTTCAGAAGGAGTTTTCTATGTACCTGGTAAAGTAACAACAGAAATGGCTACTCTTTATGAAGAAGACCAATATGCAAGAGATAATAGTATCGTTGGTATTAAAGTAATAGTGGTAGAAGAAAAAATAAGTGTAGCTTATCAAGAAAGTCCGAAAGACTTATGTGAATTACAAAAACCTACATCATCGCCATTAATGCCGATTGTATGTTTGCCTAATGAACTTGTAATAAATATTTATACGGATATTGAAAGTGATGCCTTTATCCCAGATTCAGTATTGGAGTGATAATCATGTTAGCAATCGTAGATGTTAGTGTATTTTATATATCAAGAATAATTTTATTTTTTATCGCAACTATGTTTATCTTCAAGGCTTTACAAGCCGTAGATTTGACTAAAATCTTTAAAAAGAATTCGGCAGATCAAATTCGTTTTCTTTTTATGGTCATAGCGGTAATTTTAGGCTATTTATTTGTGGACGCTATTGTTAGTTTGTTTGAAAGTCTTAACAATCTACTTTAACATAAACCTGATTTTCTTCAAGAATTACTAAACGATCTTGATAATTGTTAAAATTGAATAATCTTTGTTTGATTTCTTCAAAGTTTAGTTCAGTTAAACTGAAATAAAACTCAATTTCATTACCATAATCAATCTTATCTAATATGGTTTGTTCTCTAATAGTTTTATCAATATTTCCTAAATAATCATAACTACAAGTTACTTTACAGTAATAAGTAGTTATTTTTTTTGTGAAATTAGCTTCGCTTATTACTTGGGCAGCTGTATGAGAATAAGCTCTAATAAGTCCACCGCCACCTAATAAGATTCCGCCAAAATATCTAATGACAATTAAAAGAACATGATTAAGTTCATTAGCTTTAATAACTTCTAAAATTGGATATCCAGCTGTTCTATTGGGTTCGCCATCATCAGAATACTTTGCCAAATTGTCTTCTAAAATATATGCATAAGTGTAGTGATTGGCACCGGGATAATCCGTTCTAACCTTTTCAAGTAATTTATTAATTTCTTCTATGGTTTCAACATGATATAAAAGGCCGATGAATCTCGACTTTTTTTCAATAAATTCAGTTTTAGTAAAACCATCTACTGATTTCATATTCTCACCAGCAAATATTATAACATGAAAGTACTCGTTTATAAACATTAATCTTAGTGAAAAGCCTTTCCAAAATAAGAGATAAATTATCTTGAAAACAGTTAGGAAAAAAAAGTTCTATCATGGTATAATATTATTGGTGATTTTGATGGATAAATTCTTTTCTTTGGGTAAGATAATTATCAAAAAACTTCACGAATTCGGATATGAAGCCTACTTTGTAGGCGGTTTTGTTCGCGACTATCTCTTGGGAGTCGAATCAAAAGATGTGGACATCACCACAAATGCATTGCCAGAAGAAGTTGAAAAGATCTTTGATAATACCCGAGCTACTGGAAAAAAATATGGTACGATTACTGTCTTTATTGAAGACTCTAGTTTTGAAGTTACTACTTATAGAATCGATAAAGAATATCTAAATCATCGTAAGCCGGAATCAGTAGTTTTTTCACAAAAACTCAAAGAGGATTTGAGTCGAAGAGATTTCACAATCAATGCCTTAGCTATGAATGATAAAGCCGAAGTAATTGATCTTTTTAATGGACAAGATGACATAAAAAAAGGAATTATCAAAGCAATAGGTAATGCGGATGAAAGATTTAAAGAAGATGCTTTAAGAATATTAAGAGCCCTTAGATTCGTCTCAAGACTTAACTTTGCAATTGAAGAAAATACTCTTCAAAGTATGAAGAACAATCTGCAGTTACTAAGCAAACTGGCGAATGAAAGAATCCTCTCAGAACTTGAAGAAATCTTTTCCAGTCCTTATAATAAATCAGCCGTTAATTATATGGAGATTATTGGCTTTAAAGATGTTTTTACTGAATTTGTTCTTGGATTACAAGTTTATCTTGAAAGTGAATATAACCTTGATTTCCGTCAATTTTTCGCGTTGAATCTATTTTTATCAAAGAAAGAGATTCCTGAAGTTTGGAAACTTTCTAATAAAGACAAACTATTAATTTACAAATATGTTCATATTTTGAACACCATAAAAAACACCCATTTCAATCCTTTGATGTTATATAAATGTGGCTTGAATGTTTCTTTACAAGCTAACGAAATTTTAAGGGTATTGAACAAAAATAATAATCAAGAAGATTTAATCGTTAAAATATTTTATGAATTACCGATTAAAAAACGTGAAGAACTAGCGATTAATGGACACGACATTTTAGGCTTACAAGATATAAATAATGAAGAGATTATTGGAAAAGTAATCGACGAGATTGAATCTCAAGTGGTTTTAGGACACTTGAAGAATGAAACACCAATTTTGAAAGAATATGCTAAACAGCTATTGGAGAGATTAGATGGATAAACGACCGTTTTACTGTTATCTCGATAATTTTGATGAGTTAACTATTATCATACCCATCAAAAACTATCAAGATAACTTAAACTATTTTTTAGTTGGAAATGATGAAATAATTAAATTAAAAATTACTCAAAAAATTAACCTAGGTGTTGAAATTAAGCTTTTAGCTAATTTTGACGCCTATATTGATTTGGGTAAAGTTTATTTTGTGGAAAATACAAAAAAAGATATGTCAGAACTATATACCGGTAAAATAGTTAGAACCGAATTGTTCGATAATATCTATAGTTATAAGAAACATGATTTAGGTTTTACGTATGCAAAAGAAGGAACCAAATTTAAGATTTGGTCTCCGGTAGCTAAATACGTAAAATTAGAATTAGTAGATAAAGAGAATCGCAAAGAGTTCTATAATTTAGAGTATAAAATCTCTGGAGTTTGGCGAGCTTTTATCGAAGGTGATTTAGACGGATATAAATACCGTTATTTAGTCTATGTGAACGGCAAAGAACAAGTAGTTCAAGACCCTTACGGAAAAGCAAGCAACGCCAATGGCGAATACAACTATGTTGTTGATTTCACAAAGACTTATAATATAACTCATATGCCTGACTTCTCAGGTAATCCGCTTGATGCGATAATCTACGAAACGAGCGTAAGGGACTTCACTAGTGATCCAACAATTAATTTTTCAAACAAAAAAAGATATTTAGGTTTAACTGAAGAAAACATAAAAACTAAGAATGGCTTATCTGCTGGATTAGATTACATAAAAGAATTAGGCATAACGCATTTACAATTAATGCCGATTTTTGACTTTGAAGGTATAGATGAGTTAGACCCTGATAGCCAATATAACTGGGGTTATAATCCTAGTCAATATTTTGTGCCGGAAGGTTCTTATTCAACCGACTCAAATGATCCTTATGCAAGAATCAATGAGTTAAAGATGATGGTAGATAAACTACACGAAAATAATATCTCTGTAGTGATGGATGTTGTATATAATCATGTCTATGATTCTTTTAATTTTTCAATGGAAAAATTAGTTCCTGGGTATTCATATCATGTGGATAGAAATGGAATTAATACCAATGTATCCGGATGTAATAATGATTTAGCGACCCATAGAAAGATGTTAAGAAAACTAATAATTGATGCGAGTCTATTTTGGGCTACTGAATATAAAATAGACGGATTTAGGTTCGATCTTATGGGACTTATCGACTTTGAGACGATGAATGAATTAGCGCAAGAATTGCATGACGTTAATCCAAAAATAATTTGTTATGGCGAAGGCTGGAATATGTATTCCTCAAACCTATCTGACCGGATGGCGCATATGGGAAGTAAGAAGGTTATTCCTACTATCGGCTTCTTTAACGATAAATTTAGAGAAACAATTAAAGGTTCTACCTTTAACCCTAAAGAACCAGGTTACGCAACTGGTAATTTAGATAATATTGATGTTGTGAAAGAAGTTGTTTTAGGCAGTGCTCATAACCGGTATATGTTTAAATACTCAGCTCAGAGCGTTAATTATGTTGAATGCCATGATAATATGACCTTTTATGATAAAGGGCTTTATATGAGCGATGACACCGCTTTAATCAAGAAGCAGCAACTTCTAGCTACGGCAATGGTAATATTATCTCAAGGGGTACCTTTCCTTCATTCCGGACAAGAGTTTTTTAGAACTAAAGATTTAGATGAGAATTCTTATATTTCTGGAGATGAAATCAACAAATTGGATTGGACATTAAGAGAAGAAAATGCAAATAGCGTTGATTTTATTAAAAAATTGGTTAAAATAAGAAAAGACTTCAATTGTTTTAAGTTGAAATCTTCAAGTGATTTAGAAGCTAAGACTGAAGTTGTTAGTTTAGCATCTGGATCAATAATGATTCATTATAACGATACATGTAATTTACTGATTATCTTTAAGCCGATTGCTAGTTTTGAAACAATCATCATTCCTGAAGAATACAGTTTATTACTAGCTCAAGAAGAAATCGAATCAAATGATACAAGCGAGTATTCATTAAAAGATATTGGAGTTTACTTATTCAAAAAGGGAGATGAACAATGATGTTTGAATTAGGTCAAAAGTATAACTTCTACGGAAAGGTTATGCAAATTAACGATTCTACATATGAGACTTATCCGATTACAGTTTTGACTGAAAATAATGAGTCAGTGATTGTGAGAATAAAACAAGAAGAAAGTCTCTCGTTAAATAAAATATATTATTTTAAAACTGAAGGGATCACCTTCAAAGAAAAAATCCATTTAGACGTTTTAGAATATACTAAGATATCTGAATGTAAAATCTCCGATGACAAAAGAGATGAATTGATGAAGTTTTTCTATAATCACGCACCGGTTAGTACTTCAGAGATTGAAAAAGACATTGAAAAAATCATCTCCGAGATTAAAAATCCTGTTATAAAAGCGATTACCGAAAAGATTTATTTTGATAAAAAAGAAGATTTTCTCCTTTATCCAGCAGCTACTAAGTATCATCATGCCTATATCTCAGGCTTAGCTTACCACACGCATTCAATGTTAAAGCTAGCTAAAGGTTTTCTTGAGGTTTATGATTGGTTAAATGACGATTTACTTTTCTCAGGCATCATTCTTCATGATATCTGTAAAATCAGTGAATTTGATTCTTTTGAAGGCAGCAATTACACTGTTAAAGGAAAACTTATCGGACACATCGCAATGGGAGTTTCTTTGCTTGATGAAGTAGCTAGAGATTTAGGCTATAAAGACAAAGAAGAAGTTATGTTATTACAACATATTTTAATAAGTCATCATTATTATGGAAACTTTGGATCGCCAAAGAAACCAAATATAGCTGAAGCTCTAATGATCCACTTTATCGACAATATTGATTCCAAAGCTTGCGTTTTAGGTGAAGAGTTAGAGGTTGTTGAAACGGGAGATTTAACCGGCCCAATTGGGGTTTTAGACCGCGAAAGATATTATAAACATAAACTATCTAAATAACAAAAAAAACTGTAGGGAAATCCTACAGTTTTTATTATGTTTGTTTTAGTTTTAATTAGTCAAGATACTTACTAAGAATAGCTCCGTAATAAGCTTCTTCGATTTCAACTAAGTTAGCTATTAATTCTTCACTTGTCATATCTAAAGCATCATTTCCTAAGAAGTTTCCGTCTTGTAGTAATTCAGCCATTTTGATATTTACTGTTCCTAATACGTAGAATTCAGAAATAACTTCATCGAAATAGAATTCTAAAGCTTCAGATACTGAATCAGGAATTTTTGGAACTGTGATATTAAATTTTTGTTCGATTTCTGTGTCGCTTAAGTCATAAACCATAGCATAGAATTTATATTGTGCATAAAGTTCAATTTGCGCTAATGTCGGTTTGTCTGAATCATTAAATACAGCTTCTGAATATTTATCAGCATCTTCAGCGTCGCTTGAATATGCGGCTGAGAATTGTTCAAAGTCATCACCTTGTTCAACTAGTAAAAGGTGTAAACCGAATTCAGTAACTACCAAGTCTGATACCAATTCTTCTAAATCAGCATTTTGTGGTAAACTGTATTCTTGGTAAAGAGCGATTAATGCTTCAGTAAATTCAGGAACGAAACGATCTTTAACACCGTATTCACCGTTATAATTAAGTGAATGTTTAACTTCTTGGTCCTCAGAATCTTGGATGTTTAAATCTTCTGTTAACAATAAGAAACCAGCTTGTTTGAATTCGCCCCAAGTTTCATCAGTTCTAGTAGCTTTTAAATATTCGTTAACTAAGTCAGCGAAATTATCTTCATAATCTCTAATTGCATTTTCAAAAGCTGCAGTTAAAGCGATAAGTTCATCTTGCTTAGCAGTATTTAGTGAATCAAAATATTCATTGTAATCATCAGGATTTCCATCTTCATCGAAATCAAAGAAGATTAGTAATTGAACAACATCAAGTGAGAAGTAGTTATCATAATTATCTTCAACGATATCATAAAGATTTTCAACGATATTGTATTCTTCGATAACTTCGTTGATTAAGTATGGACGTAATTCACTGTTAATGAAATATTGTAATAATTCAGTTTCAGTTTTTGTGCCATATTGTGAATAAGCATAGTCTAGGAATGAACGATGAGGATAACTCATACCATATTGTTCGTAAAGGCTCTTCATGTAAATGTAGTATTGTTTTGAGTTAGCTACAACTGCATGCATTTCATCCATTCTAGCTGTATCATTCTTATTAATGTTTCTTTCGTCTCCGAAAGCTTCTGTGTAGTATTCAGAGTATAATAATTCTTTAAATTGTGAAGCGTATAAAGTATAAATTGCAGGATTCTTTTCTAAAGCATAGATGAATAAATCATCAGCTGTGAATTCCACAGCTACTTCAGAAGTAAGAGTCTTTTCGACTCTAGCAAGAACTTTTTTATCACCGCTGTTTGTTTGTTCGAAACTTGTGTCAGTTTCACGGTAGTCTTGAGCCATGTAGTAATCAAAGATTTCAAATCCGACTTCAGTTCTCATCGCAACTAACTTCTTAGAGATGTTTGTAGCGCCACTTGAACCATATACTTTATCATCAACTAACATTGCAGATAACTCGTTATAAATAGCAGTGTTATTGATTAAAGTTTTTAAACTTGGATAAGAGATTACCGGTTCTGTAACTTCTGATGTTTCACCAGTAGGCAATACATTTACAGAAATCTTACCGGTTCTAGTTTCGCCAAGCACTTTAATTGTATAACTCATATCAACGATAGTCGCTACGTCAGGAGTTGTTACAACACCAGTGTTAGAGATAACTGTTTTATCAGCTGATACCCAACTAACAGTTGCGCCATATTGATTATTTGTTGGTAATACAAAATCGTCAACTACAGTTTCTGGTAATACGATTGAACTTTCAATTAAGTCAAGAACAGTTTTACCTAAGTTAAGTTTTGTCGGTTCTTGAAGTTTAAATGTCATATAATAGAATGTAGCCGAAGAAGCACTAACTGATTGCGGTCTAGATGAATACACTTTATCATTTAATTGCGAAATAGTTTTGAAGATATAAGTTGCTAGAGCAGCTGATTTTTCTTTTGTATCTTCAAAATTGAATGATAGGTTTTCGTTATCTAGAAGCACTAATGATTGTTTTGATGAACCAACTGGTAATAAATTACGATATTCACCATAAACATAGTTGTACATTAAAATATAATAATTAAGAATTTCTTGTTCGGTTAAAGCAGATGTATTGTTTGATGTGAAAGTAGTAACGTTTTCTTGTTTCTTATAAACTTTATTAAAGATTAAGTCATGAGTTGAAGTAACGTCATTCATTTCAGAGTCATAAATATTGCTGTTAGATGTTCTTGTGTAAACAACTTCGCCTAAATCATTTTTGATTAAAATGTCTTCATTTAAATCATAAGGATCAGTTTTGCTCATGTAGTAATATGTTGTGTTGTTTTCTTTGTGAGTTTCAGCTTCTTCTAAAGTGTCAAAGATATTATCTTTTGAAACTACGATGTTTAATTCTTCATCAACTAAATTACCTTCAGAGTCCAAAGAATAACTTTCGTCATCTTCATCGGTGTAGAAACCATTTGTTCCTAAAGTATAAACAGTATCTTCTTTAACGTCATTTAAATTATCGTTTTCATCAAAGTAGAAAGTATCAATAGTAGTATAAACATCAACGATATCGCCATTTAAGTCTTTTAAACTTTCGTCATTGTAAGTGAAACCTTTGTAAACAGCTAATTTAGAATCAATTTCAGCCAAGTGGAACATTCTTAAAACTGCTAGAGCATCTTCTCTACTAGTGAAACGAATGTTGATGGCTTTCATGTCTTCGAAGTATGAACTGATGAATGCAGTAGCAACTTCAGTTTCTGTCAGTTCACCTAAATAAGCTTCGTAAGCATATTTTTCTCTAGCGATTAAAAGGCTTGCATAAGCATCTTCTTTACCTTCATAACCAGCTAAAACCATTGATCTTGCGAAATCTTCTTCCATAGATAATTTATCTTCAGGATCGATTTCAAGAATTTTTTCCTCATCTTTAGTGCCATAAGTTAATTGTAAAATCTTATCAGCAATTTCAGTTTCGGTTACTTCATCAAGATATTCGGTTAATAATGTAGCATCCACCATCATAAGTAATTGTTGGATACCATTATTTGATTTAATTTGTTCATAAATTTCTGCGTTGGTAATTGAGTAAATCACATTACCTTCAGAGTCCAATCTTTCATAGAAAACCTCATTTGGGTTTTCAATGCTTGGGATTTGGGTGTTTCCAACCGTAACAGCTAGGACTACTGCGCCTATAACTACGGCCAAGACAACCGATCCGATAATGATAATCTTTTTTAATAATGGGTTATTCATGTTTTTGTCACTCCTTAATAATTTTCGCAATATATATCATATCATTTTTTATGTGTAAAAACAACAAAAATATTGTTAATGTTTTGTGATAAAATCTAGATTTCATGATTATTTTGGATTTATTTTCTAGTTTCAAATTAAAATTCGAAAATTAACATTTTTCTAGTCAATGTAAAACCGCGGTATTTACAGTATTTCCATAATTTGATAAAAATTAATAAAAATATGAATATAATAACTAAAAATACGACAATAATATTGACAAAGGCTGGTCTTAATAATATAATATACTCGTAAATAGCAAAACTAGTGAAAGCTAGTGACGCAAAGCTATAGGGCCTTCTTCTAGATGGTAGCCAGTTGCCGTTGTCTTTAGGACGAGGGCATTTTTTATTTCTTATTAAGAAAAAGAAGATGCTCGAAAGTGATAGACAAGGGCTTTTTTGTATAAAAGACACTCTTAGAAAGGTGAAGAAAATATGTTTGAACGTACTAGAAAACAATATATATTTTCTTTGATATTGTTAGTTTTAACAATTTCATCTTTTGTCTTTGTTACTTATGCTTGGTTTACCACTAGATTAGAACAAAATATTGATTATGAAACTGATATGGGCGTTGTGGATGTTGAACTAGATATTTATTTCCATGACGGCACCACAAGATTAATGTCAGCTTCGCAAGTAGAGATTGCTCCTGGAGTTTATAAGCCAGGGGTTTATTTAGTTAATATCGATAATGAAACCGCGGATGATTTTGTCGAAAATTTAAGAATAGATGTTGCAGTTCAAAGTAACGTTCCAACATATTTTAGAGTGAAAATATTTAAACAATTAACCCTTACATATACTGACTATTTAGGGGACATAACTGAGTTATCAGTTTATATGAATGATGATATTATGCGAGAGTTAACGCTTTATTACGGATCTAATTGGTATATCGATTCCTATGAAACTGCGTATTATTATGATATCAATAACGATATTAGAGATTCTTCAGGCACTATTTTATATGAGTTTGTTAGTACCGGAGTTTATACCGATGCCGCGACACAAACAGAAGATTTCTATATTAAGTCATCAGGTAATCTCGAGGATGCGGATATTGATGGAAACCTTATAATTAGAGGTTCGAATATTCTTGATTCTCAGGATGAAGCCATAGCTTTTGAAAATCGTTATTTTAACTATATTTATTATCAATCATCAGTAAATACTTTAACCACTATACCTTTAGTAATAGCTTTTCCACCTACAGTGAACTTCGGTTCTTACCCGGATGGATATTCATTGCAAATCGGTATAACAGTTGAAGCAGTACAAGCACTTGGTGGACCAGAAAATGTCTGGGGTCTTGCAACACCACCTTGGGGCGGAAGTTGGTAGGTGAAGAATATGAAGAATAATCTATTTAAACTATCAATTATAAAACATAGCTTAGTGGTATTAGTCGCTA
>CAZMMT010000033.1:0-10921 GCA_964567465.1 uncultured Candidatus Izemoplasmatales bacterium
TTAATATCTTCAAATTTAGTGACTCTTAAACTAATTTCTTTAACCGTACCTCTGAAATCACCGATTTGAATAATATCGCCGACCGAATACTGTTTTTCAAAGATGATAAACAAACCACTAAAAATATCTTCTATCAAACTTTGGGCACCAAAGCTAATTGCTAAACCAATAATCCCAGCACCAGCTAAAAGTGTTGGTGTTGGTACGCTCCATGCACTTAAGATTAAAAAGATAGCGATAATGAAACTCAAATATTTAATTGTTGAGTTGATTAAATTCGCAATTGTTGTACCTCTAAAAGACTTAGCTTTAAAAATACTCACTATTATCAACAATAACTTACTGATTAACCACATGAAGAAAATAATCGCCAAGGTTTCAATCAACACAACGTAATTATTCTTGAAGAAGTCAAACAAATTAAAAAACTTACCAATCGAATTATCAATTATACTTGAAAACGTCGTATTCGGAAAAACAACTGGCCCTAAAATACTTACCAACAATAAAACAAAAACCACTGCTAAGACAATAATTAAATTAACCTTTTCTTTCTTACCCATTTCTTTAAATTTCATATCTTTACCCTCTAACTTTCTATCCTTATTAAACTCTTACTCTTTTGATAATCTAAACTATTTCCAATGATAATATCAATGTAATATTCTTCAAAGGTCTGTTTATTAACTATAAAACTGGTAATGTATTCTTCACCATCAGACTCTAATATGTAGTAGTTACTTTCTAAGTAATACCAGTATTCATTTACTTCATCATAATAATAGATTTCATAACTTACTTTATCTAATTCTAAATTCGTACTACTTACAAACACTTCATAATAATCGTCATACTCAACCACTTCAAAACTTATATCAAGTTTTGGTAAAGTTGTTATAACTATTGCGTCAAACTCTATGGTTTCTTCTCTTAAAGTATCAGGGTTTACATAATTCGCTCTTAAGATAAAACTATACTCAGTCTCTGGACTTAAGCCACTTACAATTAGATGATCATGACTTGAATGCGATTCTTCGGTTGAAGGAACATACTCGATTTCATTGACTTTGTTGCTGCCGCGATAAACGTCTAAATAAAGCTCTATTCCATCAATAACTTGACCCTCTATATAAACTCCAAAAGCTGCTTCTTTATCATTGTAATAACTGATAAAAACAGATGCGAAAAATTTAAACGGTGGACTAATGTACACTTCATCAACTATAACAATATTACCTTCATACATTGCTTCAAGTACTATATGATAGTTTGTTGCATCACTATCGTAAAACTCAATTTGAACAGTCTCGCTACTTCCTGAAAGTGGTAATACATCATAAAATATTTGGTCTGGATAGTCTTCATAAATACTTGCGTACTTTAAAGTAAAATCACTATATCCTTCTATTACCCCATAACTTATGCCGATATCATAAATGTTTAGATAATCAAGTGAATCAAGTGATAAATCAACACTAGTGATAGCCGCAATTAAATCGCTATCAGTAGTGACAATTTCTTTTGCTAGTACCTCATCACCAAAACCTTTATTATAAACTACTTTCAAGTTGTACTTGGTATTCTCTTTTAAACCGGTAAAACTACCAAAGCTTTTACCGATCGGCACAACACTTTCAAACCTCTCTGTTTGACTTTCAAGTATCACAGTTAGTTCATCCTCTTTAACGACTCCATCACTATCAGTAACATTCAAAGAATAAACCACCTCATGAGAAAAAGCCTTGACCTCGTCAAAGCTAGCTACTGGACTTTTAGGAATAATAACAACCGCAGCCACAACCACAATCGCTGTCATGGTAAAGGATTGAAACAACCCTTTAAAAACTTCCATTTTTGTCCGCTTTTTCAACTTCTCTTGAAACACTTTTAATCTCGACAAATCAATCGCCTCTTACACTTAATTTTATCTATTTTTACTTAATATTCAAGACGCTAAAACAAAATAATTTAAAAACCTAACTATCTATTACTTCGCCACTACTCGACTTGAAAACGAGCGAATAAAATTCCTTTAATTTTTTATTAATTTATGTTATTATTGTCTCATGAAGAACCACAGATAAGAAAGGGATGCTTAATGAGAGATTCTAATCAAAATAAAACCCCATTTTTCACCAAATTAAAAGAATATGGCAATAGCCATGTTGCGCCGTTTGATGTCCCTGGACATAAACTCGGAAGAATTGATAATGACCTCCAAAAATTCGCTGGAAAAAAGCTGTATTTATTGGATGCTAATTCACCAGTTGGTCTTGATCATTTAAACTACCCAACCGGCGTTATTGCTGAAGCGCAAAAATTGATGGCTGAAGCTATGCAAGCTGATAAATCATACTTTCTTACCAATGGCACGACCACTGGTATCTTGGCTATGGTTATGAGCGTTTGTAAAGCTAATGACAAAATAATCCTTCCAAGAAATGTACATAAATCCGTTATAAACGGACTTATTCTTTCTGGAGCAATGCCAGTATTTATAAAACCGAATATTGATGAATATGTCGGAATTGCTAATGACGTAAGTTTTGAAGCAGTAAAAAAAGCAATTGATGAAAATCTCGATGCTAAAGCAATCTTTATCATCAATCCAACATATTTTGGAGTTGTCTCTGATTTAAAGAAAATAACTGATTACGCACATGAAAAAAATCTTGTAGTAATGGTTGACGAAGCTCATGGAGCTCAGTTTTACTTCTCTCATAAACTTCCACTAGGTGCTATGGAAGCTGGAGCTGATATCAGTGCTACTTCGATGCATAAAACCGCTGGTAGTTTAACCCAAAGTTCTGTTATTTTAACTAAGGGAGAAAGAATCGATCATCAAAGACTTCGCGCTACTTTAAATATGTTGCAATCAACATCTCCTAGTTCTTTACTGATGGCATCACTTGATGTAGCGAGAAAAACGATGTACTTCCATGGCAAAGCAAGAATTAACAACATTTTGCAACTAGCTAAAATTGCGAGAGAAAAACTAAAGACAATCCCTGGAATCAAAGTTATTGATAAAGAGTATCTAATAAGTCAAGGTTGCTTTGATTATGATGAAACTAAACTAATGGTTAAAGTCAGTGATTTAGGATTATCAGGATTTGACGTATATCAAATCATGAAGAAAAAATATAATATTCAATTAGAACTAGCAGAATCACATATGGTTCTTTGCGTTCTAACAATCGGAACGACTAAACAAGATCTTGAAAGACTTGTTCTTGCCTTTAAAAAGCTTGCTGTTGAATACAATAAAATCAAAGACAAGCTTCCAAAAATTGAGTTCCGTTATCAGTTCCCAGAAACCTATGTTAGACCACGTGATGCTTATCACGCTCCAAAGCACTTAATTAAACTTGAGGACGCCTATGATGAAGTCAGTGCGGAATCAATTATGATTTACCCACCAGGAATTCCAATTATCATTCCAGGTGAAGTAATTACTGAAGAAGTCGTAAGAGACATTAAATTTTATAAAGAAAAAGGCGGTTCTTTACAAAGCGATATCGATAACGATACTGATATTGATTATGTACAAATCGTCGATAAAGAAAATTGGATTAAATATGAAGGTGATTTAATATGAAAAAAGTAGATTTATCATTTCAAAGTTGTAAAAGCGAATACCCTGAAAGCAATGTAGTTTTATTTTCAGCTCCTTTAGACAACACAACATCATACCGCCCAGGAACGAGATTTGCCGGCAATGCTGTTAGAGTTGAATCAATCGGTATTGAATGGTATTCTCCATACAAAGAAATGGACCTTAAAGATTATCATACAGTTGATATCGGTGATTTAGAATTACCGATGGGGCTAGTTGAAGAATCTTTAGATATCATTTATGACGTATCTAAAAAAATAGTTTTTGACAATAAAAAACCAATGATGATTGGTGGAGAACACTTGGTTACTTTTCCAGTTGTAAAAGCATTAATGGAAAAATATCCTAGTCTTCATATCATCCATCTTGACGCCCATACTGACCTTAGAGATGAATTCTTAGGAAGAAAACTTTCTCACGCTACTGTTATAAGAAGATGCTATGACATCTTAGGAGATGGTAGAATTTATCAATTCGGTATCAGAAGCGGTGACAAACACGAATTTGATTTTGCAAAAAACGGTCATACCCATATGCAAAAATTCAATTTCGACGGGCTAGATGAAGTAATTGAAAAAATTAAAGATAAACCAGTTTATATCACAATTGATTTAGACGTTTTAGACCCAGCTGTTTTTCCAGGTACTGGAACTCCAGAACCAGGCGGAATGACTTTCAAAGATCTTCTTAAAGCAATGAAAAGCTTTGAAAAACTTAACAATGTAGTTGGCGCTGATTTAGTAGAACTTGCACCAATGTTAGACAGTTCAAATGTTTCAACTGTTGTTGCTGCTAAAGCTTTAAGAGAAATGATTCTTCTACTACATAGATAACATGGAATCTTTAAGAGAACTATACAAGATCGGTAGAGGTCCTTCCAGTTCCCATACTATGGGTCCAGAAAAAATCTGCCAAGAAATACTGAAAAATTACGAGGGTGACTTTTTTGAAGTCACTCTTTATGGTAGTTTAAGCTTTACAGGTCTTGGTCACTTGACTGATAAAATCATTAGAGAAACGCTTAAAAACGCTGAAGTCATCTTTTCTAAAGAACTTAATCTCGAGCATCCTAATACAATGGATATCGCTATTTATAAAGCTAATCAACTAATTGGAAAAGAAAGATATTACTCAATTGGCGGTGGATCAATTTTAAGAAAAGGCGATGAGTTAAAAGAAAAACATCAGGTCTATCCTCATAAGAACTTTGGTGAAGTTAAAGACTATTGCCAAGAGAATAATCTAAAACTTTATGAATATGTTTATAAGTTTGAAGACCCTGAGTTTAAAGACTTCTTAAGAAGAATATGGATTCAAATGAAAGAAACCATCAATCTTGGACTTCACCAAGAAGGATATCTTCCTGGACTCTTAGAAGTAAAACGAAAAGCTAAGTCTTTACTTAACGATCAAAAAAATAAAGTCTCAATTGAATTAAGACTTCTTAGTTCTTATGCATACGCAACTTCAGAAGTAAACGCTAGTGGCGGAACCGTAGTTACTGCTCCTACTTGTGGAGCCAGTGGCGTCTTACCAAGTCTTTTATACTTCTTAAGAGATATCAGAAAATACTCTGACGAAAGAATCCTTGACGGTTTAGCTACTGCTGGCATCATCGGTAACATCGTTAAACATAATGCTTCTATCTCTGGAGCTGAAGCAGGATGTCAAGCCGAAGTCGGAACTGCTTGTGCGATGGCAGCTGCTGCTTATAGCGAGTTAGAGAACGGTAATCTAGAAGTTATTGAATACGCGGCTGAGATTGCTCTTGAACATCATTTAGGCTTAACCTGTGATCCAATTTTAGGTTATGTTCAAATTCCTTGCATCGAAAGAAATGCAGTTGCAGCGGTTAGAGCGATGAATGCCGGTGAACTGGCAACGCTTCTTATTGATACAAGACTCGTATCCTTCGATACTGTTGTTGATGCAATGAAAGAAACCGGAAAAGATCTGTTAGACTCTTACCGAGAAACCAGTATTGGCGGACTCGCAAAACATTATAAAGGCAAAAATAAAACAAGCAAGTAAACCTTGCTTGTTCTTTTTTTAGATTATTTTTAACTCTTTACCAACTTTTTCAAAAACTTTAATCGCAAAATCTAAATCATCTTTAGTGTGCATTGCACTAATCATGCATCTTAATCTTCCAGTTCCTTTTGGAACAGTTGGGAATACTATTCCCGAAACAAAGACTCCATTTGCTAGTAACGTTTTTGAAAACTCCATTGTCTTAGCTTCATTACCAACCATCACTGGTGTAATCGGTGTTTCACTATGGCCAATGTCAAAACCCAAAGCTTTCATTTTTTCTTTGAAATATCTTGCATTATCCCACAATTTATCAGTATACTCTTCACTCTCCATTAACATCTTAACCGATTCAATGGTTGCGCCAATCGCTGCTGGTGGCAGAGCTGTTGAGAATAAAAGTGGTCTAGCGCGATGAAGCAACCATTCTTTAACGATTTTCTTCGAAGCTACATAACCCCCGATAACTCCAATTGCTTTTGATAAAGTTCCGATAATAAAATCAACTTGACCGTGAAGTTTAAAATGATCAACTGTCCCTCTACCGCTTTCACCTAAGACGCCACTTCCATGAGCATCATCAACATAAGTTAAACAATCATACTTCTTAGCTAGTTCAACAATTTCCGGTAATTTAGCCAAATCCCCATCCATTGAGAACACACCGTCAGTAATGATTAAACAAGTATTATATTCTTTTCTTTTTTCTTTTAATACTCTTTCTAAATCTTCCATATCGGAATGTTTATAAACAGCCTTATCAGCTCTTGATAGTCTAACACCATCAATAATTGATGCATGATTTAGCTCATCAGAGATAATTATATCGCCCTTATTAACAATCGCTTGAATAGCTCCAATATTACAGTTAAGACCAGATTGAAAACATGTTACGGCTTCTTCACGTTTGAACTCAGCTAATAACTCTTCTAGTTCTTCTAAGATACTCATATTACCAACGATTGTTCTTACGCTACCAGTACCGGCACCAAACTTTTTAACCGCATTGATTGCGGCTTTTTTTACGCGTTTATGTCCAGCTAATCCTAAATAGTTATTTGAAGACAAATTAACAACTTCGGCATGATTTAAATCAATAACATTTGCACATGGTCCATAGTTTATCGGTAGTTTGCGATAAACGCCATCCTTCTTTAACTCTTCTACTTGATTTTCTAAATACTTTAAATTATTTTTCAAACTAATCACTCCCCTGGTATCAATATTATTTTTCCGCAATTTTTTCCGTTCATAACTTCTGCGGCTTCATTTATCTTACTTAGTGGAAATTGATGAGTAATAACTTTATCTAAATGCAACATATCATTATCTAATAAATGCTTAACTTGTTCCCAAGTTTCATAAATTCTTCTACCAACTACTCCATAAATATGAGCGCCTTTAAAAACAACATCATCAGAAATATTAATTGAGATATTTTCACTAGGAAGACCTAGCATGCTCATACCGCCTCCAGCTTTTAAATACTTAAATGCGGTTTCGATCGCTGTCTTATTTCCACTGAATTCACAAATGACATCTACGCCTCTATTATCTGTTAACTCCATCACTCGTTTATAAGTATCTTCTTCAATCGGATTGATAACAAAATCTGCACCTAAATCTTTAGCTAAATTTCTTCTGTATTCATTCACTTCAATAGCGATAACAGTCTTAGCTCCACAAGCTCTAGCCACATCAACTCCCATCAGTCCAATCGGACCACATCCTAGAATTACAACGCTTCTATCCTTTACCGGAAAGTGACAAACTGTGTGAACTGCATTTCCTAAAGGTTCTTGGACAGAAAGATGTAATTGATTTAATCTTTTATCACTAATAAAACAGTTCTGTGCTGGTATTTTAACATACTCTGCAAAACACCCATCTGTATCAACACCGATGATTTTAGTGTTCTCACAAATGTGTCCTTCACCTCTTAAACAAAACTCACAAGTGTTACATATAATATGAGTCTCGGCACTGACAATATCGCCAACTTTAACCCTTTCCACATCACTAGCAATTTTAATAATCTCACCTGTAAACTCATGACCAACTGTCAAAGGCAGCTTCAATCTGTTCTTAGCCCAATTATCATAATTGTAAATATGTGAATCCGTACCACAAAAACTTACACTGTTAACCTTAATTAAAACTTCCCCTTTTTCAAGTTCAGTACTAATCGTTTTTTCAACGATTGAGAAGCCTTTTTCTGGTCGATCTTTAACAACAGCCATCATCTTAAGTTCTTTTACATTCGTTAAATCCGTCATTTGTTTTTCTCCTTCTTTACAAACGCTTACATCATTAAATATTATAACATAAAATATAACCTTTGAATAATTTTTTAAAGAATTTTTTAAGCAAAGAAAAAAAGGCTGTTAAAGCCTTTAATCTACTCTTCTAATTTAAATAAAAGATTAAGTTTAGCGCCCTTTTCTTTATAGTTCTCTGTTGGCAAATATTCCTTAACATCAAACCCTAAATGCACGTTTATTCTTTCTCTTTTGACAAACTCATAAACCTTTTCAACTTCATTTAACAATTCATCATGCTCAATCTTAAAACTGATATAACTGCCTTTTGGTAATTTCTTAGTTACAATATCTTCATCATTATTATCAAATAACTCGTCAATTTCCACAAGCGCAAAATAATCCATCGTTTTTGATTCCATAAAATCAAAACGATACATTTCTAAACCGATAAAGGTATTAGGAATTACCTTATTAGGAATTAAACTTAAATACATGTCTTTGAAATCATCCCAAAGCCCAGGAATCTTTTGGTAATCATCAGAGTTAACTCTTAAACCACCAATAAGTTCAATACCCGCAAAATATCTTGTATTCATATCTCTTATTATGTATTTCATTAAGAACCACCTCTATATGCATATTTTAATATAATTGTCCTAATTTTTCAAGTTGGCATATGAAAAATAAAAAAGGACCTTTATAGGTCCTTTGGTTCGTCATCACTCTTTACTTCTTCAGTCTTTTTGGTATTTTGATAATATTTAACGATTATAACTACCAACAAGACATTTACTACCAATAAGCCGACCATTACCGGATCTTGAATAACTCTAAATACTTTACCAGCATTGGCTATTTTAAAACCGTATCCGCCAATAATGTCATCGACTGTAACCTCATCAGAACTACCGTCACTGTTAACCCAAATATCAAAATCCTCTTCGCCTTCGCCATGTGTTTTAAAAATCTTATCTTCACCTTCACCAATGACTTCACCAACATAATGAGTAACATAAGCCTCACTACCTAAATCAGGTAAATAAGCTTTAAAGGTAATAATGTCGCCTTCTGTAATATTATCAATATCAACTTTTTTTACCACAACGGCGTCATTCACATTCAGTGTCGGTTGCATTGAAGGCGAGATTATAACATAAGCTTTAAAACCAAAAACATTAACAGTTTTATCCGGCGCAAAAGCATCTAGCAATAGATAACTAGCTAGAAAAACAACAACTGCGTAAAATATAATATTTTTAATTAGTTTCCAATACTTATTCATCTAAATAACTCTCTTTAAATTTGCGGTTAAATTTCTTAACAGGCCTAATAAAACCAAAATAATAAATCCCTAGGGAAATAAACATGGCACTACCCATAATTAAGATTCCAAAAGATCTCGAAACAAAATAATATATATTGCCTAAGAAATTACTTACTCGGCTAAATTCGCCATAGACATCTTCATAATCTACTATTCTTAATGTAGTACCGTTATGAGTCACAATCAGCTCTTTTTCAGAATCGTTAAATTCAATAACCTTTTCTACCCAATAACTATCTGTCCAATCGTCATAAACGACAATCAACTGATTTTCATAAAACTCTTCTTCATCGAGATCTTCAACCCAAATTATTTTTTTATAAATCCGGTTATTTTCAACTCTTGATTGATAAGGAACTCCAAATATCTGTTCCCCATTAAATATTAGCTTACTTGTTTTAGGAAATAGAGTTGGTAAAGAAAAAATAAACAAGACAAAAAAGACTAAAATTAGCGACCAAACAAAAATCTTGAAATAGCGATTTTTATCTAATACTTTTTCTAAATCTTTATTAATATTTTGCTTATTATCTAAATATCTGCTCATCATCTCACCAAATTAAGGACTCTTTAAAAAGTAAAATATTTGTTAAGATTATAGCATAATATACTGTATTAAACAATAAGATTATTATTTCTACTTCCGAATTAATTATTGATATTTAACTCATCAATTACAAGTCTTGAATAATAATGATTTCCACTAGAAAATACAGATCCACCGTTGAAATCAATTTTTATGTAAATGCCTACATTTTGCAAATTACTAGGAACATTAAAACTATAATAATTAAAACTTGCACTCGTATTAGTTGTGCTTCCTGGCGTTCCGCTTCCTATATTAGTCCAACTCACTCCGTCAGTACTAACACTGACAGTAAAGCTCCTATTAACCATAGGGTTATAAGTGGTTCCTTCATTTAAAGAATCATAAAGGCCTCTATAAGCATAAAATGAAACTGAAGTTACATTTTCAATCATATCTGATGTGGTTATCTCAACATCATAATTAAGTCTAATACTTGAAGAATTGTTAGTATTAGTATTTAAAACATCATTAGCTAAAAAGAAACTATATTCTGGATAAGGAGGAACATCTGTTGGTGCATCAGGTAATATTTGATGCAGCGGTTGATTTGAACTATTTAATGTTCTATCAATCACTTGAACAAATCCAATTGTCGGTCTTTTATTATTTCTATCAGTAGTTCCTATACCTAAAATATCCCACTCAATTCCTTCTAAAAGAATATTTTCAAAAGAAATTTGCGTACCATTAGTAACAGTAAAGTTATCATAGACCATATCAATTGGACCACCATTTGTTTCAATCCACTCTGCAAAAGCTTCTAAATCTTGAACAGATTGTTCTTCTTCACTTAATGTTTCCCACTGACCAATCATTATTTGATTTTGTTTAATATAACTTTCACCTAATACTGAACTTGTCCAATATCCATAAGTCACAGTGATTGAAACCGAAAACATCATCATAACAAAAATAACAAGCGCTAGTCTCATTAATCTATAATTCTTCATTTCAATCACCTCTTCTCTTTTTTAAAAATAAAGAACATCACCTTAAAAACGCAATGCTCTTCATTTATCTAATTTATAAAATTATATTATGAATTTACAACAGAGCGATAATTTATAGTTAAATTATCCATGTTAACCAAACGATCTTGA
>CAZMMT010000034.1:0-10899 GCA_964567465.1 uncultured Candidatus Izemoplasmatales bacterium
TAGATTATATTGATGGCGGAATAAGGTTTTTAACTCCTTACTCTCAACAAGGAGATGTCTTGTGGCAAAAAGGTACGGCACACGCTATCAAACAATATTATCGTTTTATTGAAGAATATAAGGCTGAGTATGTTTTAATTCTTTCTGGTGACCATATCTATAAAATGGATTACAATGAAATGCTCAAAACTCATATAGAGCAAAAAGCAGAAGTAACAATAGCTGCCACAAACATTAGCTTTAAAGAAGCAAGCCGTTTTGGCATCTTAGAAATTAACCAAGATAATCGTTTAATTAACTTTACGGAAAAGCCAACTAATCCAAAATCTACCTTAGCTTCAATGGGTATATACATTTTTTCCACAAGTGTATTAAAAGAACTTTTCTACCGTGAGGAAGAAGAAGATTTAACTGATTTCGGTAAAGACATAATTCCTCATTGCTTGAGAATGAAAAGAGATTTAGCAGTTCATATTTTTAAAGATTACTGGAGAGACGTTGGAACTATTACTTCACTATATAATTCCAATATGGACCTATTAGAAGATTTTGACTTTTTAGGTCTCAATTCAAGTAAGAATTTTCCCATCTTTTCAAAATCATTAAATCTACCTCCACATATTGTTATGGATACGGGTAGTGTCACTTCAAGTGTAATCGCTGATGGATCTATTATTGCGGGTAAAGTTAATCATTCAACTCTAGCTTACTCAACTGTAGTTGGATTAAACTCAACAATTGAAGATTCAGTAATCTTACCAAACGTTAAGATTGGAAATAATGTTTACTTAAAACATGTGATTGTTAATCAAGATGTTGAAATCCCTGATAACTATCATTATTCATCAAGTGAAGTTTGTCTTTTAACTGAAGACAACCTTTTGGAAGTGGGTGAAATCAAATGAAAGATTTATTCTTAGTTGTTGACGCTACTTCTAGAGGTAACTTCTCAAAATTAACTCGTCATAGAGTACCAGGTGCTATTCCTTTCGGAGGAAAATACCGTTTAATTGACTTTACTTTATCTAATTGTAAAAACTCTGGAATTAATAATGTAGCGATTTTTCCTTACGGAAACTACCGCTCTTTATCCGATCATATCGGCAGTGGCGATAGATGGGATTTAAGTAGAAGACACGATGGAATCTTTATTCTGCCGCCAAAAAATTTAAGTATTACTTTAGAAAATGAAATTAGTTTTCAAAGAATGTACGAACATATCGAATATTTCTACCGTAGTAACCAAGAATATGCCATAATCACTACAGCTAACATGGTATGGAATGTTGATTACTACCAATTTTTAGAAGAACATCTCAAGCAAGAAGCTGATTTGACAGAAGTTTTATCAGATATGCGCAAAGTATTAAAAACCTATATAATTTCCAAAAAATTATTGCTCGAATACATTGAAAACTATGATCAAATCGCCTTCCGTAATTTATCGGATGTCTTTGATTACGGACCAAGCATAAAAAAACACACCATAGTAATTGATACGTTTTGTTATAATATCAATTCCGCAAGCGAACTTTATGAAGCAAACATGCAAATTCTTTTACCATGGGTCAGAAAACAGTTATTCCTTGAATCACGACCAATCTATTCAAAAGAAACGATGTCGGCTCCATCTCGATACGGTGATTTTGCGAAAGTAAAAAATTCGATCATCGCTTCAGGAGCTGTGATTGAAGGCGAGGTTGAAAACTCGATTATCGGACGTAAAGTAAGAGTGCATTACGGCGCAAAAGTTAAAGATTCAATCATCATGAATCAATCAGTTATTGAAAGTGATTCTTTAGTTGAATACTCAATCTTTGATAAGGAGACTAAAGTTTTAAAAGGGTCAGTCGTGACCGGAGAAGAAGATGAAATCTTCGTGTCCGAAAAAAAACAAATCGTTACAACCCATCAAAAACTTGCAATTTTACAATTGAGCGCTGAATGTTATCCGTATATAAAAACCGGTGGGTTAGCTGATGTTGTTGGCGCTTTAGCAGAAGAATTTTCTGATATGGGTAAAAAATCCCAAGTGATGTTACCACTGTACCCGCAAATCAAAGAAAAATATGATTTGTTACTAGAACTAAAAGTATCTAACTCAGTTAAGTATGATAATAAAATGTATAAAGTGAATCTTTATACAATCACCAATACCAATACGGTATATTATTTTATCGAATCATATGATTTCTTTGAAAGAGAAAAGATTTACGGGTATGAAGATGATGGAGATCGTTTCGCATTTTTTACAGTAGCGGCCCTATCATTCTTAGATGCCATTGACGAACATCCAGATATAATCCATATCCATGACTGGCATTTAGGATTATTGCCACTGCTTTTAAAAGTAAGAAACATTGATATTAAAACCTTAATGACTATTCATAACATTGAATATCAAGGCATCTATGATCTAGATATTTTAAAAAAATTAGAGATTAATAATCCGCTCCAATACACAAGACTAAGTAAACTAAACTTTATGGAAATTGGGCTTAATAATGCCACTAAGATATCTACGGTATCGGAAACCTATAAGGATGAACTTCGTTATGAGTATTATTCAAAAAATCTAGTAGAAATTATCAATAAAAGGTTTAGAGATTTTTATGGAATTTTAAATGGTTTAAGCAAAGATGTAAATCCAGCTGAAGACTTAGAAATAGCGATGAAGTATAATCTTGTAAATGTTTTTACTGCTAAAAAAATCAATAAAATCGATTTGCAAAGAAGACTAAATATTAGCCAAGGCGATAACTATTTTATTATCGGTATGGTCTCAAGAATTGTTGAGCAAAAAGGTTTTGAAATCATAATCCCAGCACTTCATCAAATTCTTGAGAATCAAGAAATCGAATTTGTTATTCTTGGAACTGGTGATGAGATCTATCTCGAACAACTAAAAACCTTAAAAGAGAGATTCCCAGACCGAGTAAGTATAAACCTAACATATGACGCGACGAAACCAAGTTATATTTACGCTGGAGCTGATGTTTTCTTGATGCCATCAAGATATGAACCGTGTGGTATCGGTCAAATGATTGCCTTACGATATGGAACGATTCCAATTGTAAGACAAACCGGTGGTTTAAATGATACAATCGATAATTTTGATACTTCAAGCAAACGTGGTAATGGCTTTAAGTTCTTTAATTATGATACAAGAGATTTGTTATTTCAACTTAACAATGCCTTTAATCTGCATCAGCACAATAAGTCGGATTGGAACCAATTAATAATCAACGCAATGAATTCAAGATTTTCACTGACTGATTCAGCGAAAAAATACTTAGAATTATATCAAATGATATAATAAGAAACCGTTGTCATGTAAAGCCAAATATCACTATAAGCAGTAAAAATGGTATAATAAGCAAGAGGTGAGTATTATGAGATTAGGTGTATTTAAAACTAAAGACAGTTTTCAAAAAGCCTTTAAAGAAAAATTAAAAAAGACATATTATAAAGACATATCTGACTCTACCATTAGAGAAAGATATAATATATTAGGACAATTAGTAAAAGAAGAAATTTCTAAAGACTGGCTGAACACAGAAAAGATAATCAGTGAAACTTCTGAGAAAAAAGTCTATTACTTCTCAATGGAATTTTTAATGGGTAGACTTATTACCAATAATTTAATGAATATGGGAATTAGAGACGTTTGCGAAGACGGCTTTAAAGAAATGGGATATGACTTAAACGAAGTAGAAGATTATGAATCAGATCCTGGTCTTGGAAATGGTGGTCTTGGTAGACTAGCAGCTTGTTACTTGGATTCAATGGCATCTCTTGGGATTTTAGGTTATGGTCAATGCATTCGTTATCGTTATGGTTTATTCCGCCAAAAAATTAAGAATGGCTATCAAGAAGAACGTCCTGACAATTGGTTAAATGACGGTTATGTTTGGGAAATTAGAAGACAAGAAAAATCAGTTGACATTCCATTTTTTGGTTATGTTAATTGGGAGAATTCAAAAATGGTATACCATCCAGCTGAAGTAATTCGTGCCGTACCATATGATGTGCCGATTGTTGGCGATGACAATGGCATAGTAAATTACTTAAGACTTTGGAATGCCGAACCAGCAAAAAAATACCCAGAAAACAGATCTCCATTTGATTATGAAACTGAACTTCAAAAAATCTCTGGATTTTTATATCCAGATGATACAACCTACGAAGGTAAACAATTACGAATTAAGCAACAATACTTCTTATCTGCAGCTGGAGTTAAAAGTATCACCGAAGAACACAAGAAAAGATTCAAAACCTTATCAAATCTAGCAGATCATGTTGTAATGCATATCAATGATACGCATCCGACATTGATTATTCCTGAATTAATGCGTATTCTTCTTGACGAAGAAAATATGGAGTGGGAAGAAGCTTGGGCGATTGTAACAAAAGTGGTAGCTTATACAAATCATACGATTTTAGCTGAAGCACTAGAAAAATGGCCGATTGATATCATGAGACCTTTACTTCCAAGAATCTATCAATTGATTGAAGAAATCAACCGAAGATTTACACTAGAATTATTAGAAAAATATGGTTATGAAAAAGAACAATTAATTAGAGAATTAGCCATCATCGGTGACGGAGTAGTAAGAATGGCTCATCTATGTATCGTTACTAGTTTCTCAGTCAATGGTGTTGCTAAACTTCATACTGAAATTTTAAAGAATATTGAAATGAAGAAGTTCTATGATTTATATCCTGAAAAGTTTAACAATGTAACTAACGGAATAACTCATCGAAGATGGCTTCTTCACTCAAATAAAGAGTTAACGGATTTAATCGCATCTAAAATTGGAAATGGTTTCAAGAAAAATCCAAGTGAACTTGAAAAGCTATTGGATTTTGTGAATGAAAAAGACTTTCAAGAAGCCTTTTTAGAAGTAAAACTATTAAAGAAAAAAGCTTTAGCCGACAAAATATTTAATGAGCAAAAAATAGTAATAGATCCAAGCTCAATCTTTGATATCCAAGTAAAAAGACTTCATGAATATAAACGTCAATTAATGAACGCTTTACATATCATGAGCATGTACAACACTTTAAAAGCGAATAAAGAATTTAGAAAAGAATTTGTTCCTCATACTTATATTTTTGGAGCTAAAGCCGCTGGAACTTATTACTTCGCTAAAAAAGTTATTAAACTAATAAATACTATTGCTAAAAAAGTTAATAATGACCCAGAAACTTCTCCATACTTAAAAGTAGTATTTGTGGAGAATTACAATGTTACTTACGCAGAAACTATCATGCCTGCAGCTGATATTTCTGAACAAATTTCAACTGCTTCTAAAGAAGCTAGTGGGACTGGAAATATGAAGTTTATGATGAATGGAGCTTTAACTCTAGGTACACTAGATGGAGCGAATGTTGAAATCAATGAACTTGTAGGCGAAGATAACATCTTTGTTTTCGGCATGAAAAGTGATGAGGTTAATAACCTCTATGAAAAGGGTGGTTATAACCCTAAAGAAATCTATGAAAATGACTCAGAGATTAGAATTCTTCTAGATCAACTTGTTAATGGCTTCTTTGAAGATGTTGACAAATATGAGTTTAAAGAAATCTTTGACAACTTAGTTTATCGTGATCATTATTTTGTTTTAAAAGACTATCAAGCATATAAAAATGCTCACTTTTTAGCAAATCAAAGTTATAAAGATAAACACCAATGGGCAAAAAAAGCTCTTATAAACATAGCTAAAAGCGGTGTATTCTCATCAGACCGTTCAATTCAAGATTATGCCAAAACAATTTGGCAGGTTAATTCTGTACTTAAAGGTTGATTTTTCAACCTTTTTGTACTTTTTTATGGAGGAAAATATAAATGAGTGATTGGATTGATTTAACAGTATTAATCAAAAAGACAAATCTTACTTTTCCTGGAGATGACAAATTCGAAATTACAAAAGTTAAAAGTTTATCCGAAGATGGTTATAACTTAAACCAACTTTATTTAAACATGCACCTTGGTACCCACATTGATTTTAAAAACCATGTATCGGTCAAAGAAGAAGAGATTGACTTTAACGATTTTTTAGGTAAGGCTAATGTTATTAGGCCAAAAATAATTGACATGATGGTTTCAACTGATGATTTAAGAAACAAGTATGAAGAATTGCTTTATAAGGAAAGTATTTTATTGCTAGATTTACGTAATGCTCAAAAGTTTAATACGAAAGCCTATTATGAACCAATCTACTTTGAACCCTCAATCTATGCCTTTTTAAGAGAATATAACATTAAATTATTAGGTGCTGACATTCCTACTTTTATGTACAAAAATGAGAATGATTTAAAAATGCACAGAGAATGCTTAAAAAACGGAATCAGACTTATTGAAAATTTAACCAACCTGCATCAATTAACTTCACATATCTATTTTTTAGGTTTGCCTCTTGCGATAGAAGGCATTGAAGCCTCACTAATTAGAGCCGTTGCAAAAAATATCTAATTATAGTTGACAATCATCTAAAATGTCTATATAATTTAATTGTTAAAAACACTTCAGGGCAGGGCGCAAATCCCTACCGGCGGTATAGTCCGCGAGCCTTTTAAAAGAGGCATGATTAGGTGAAACTCCTAAACCGACAGTTACAGTCTGGATGGAAGAAGTAATATTATAGCTCTATCTATCGCCTGAATTATGTCCGTTTTTGACGGATATTTTTTTCGGAGGAAAAAAGATGAAAAAAAGCAAGAAAAACATTATGAAATTATCAGTAATTGGAATTTTTGGATCTTTAGCGTTTGTGCTAATGATTTTAAGCATTCCGATCGTGGGACCTTATGAGTTAGATTTTTCTGAAGTGCCTGTCATGCTTGGAGCTTTTGCTTATGGTCCGGTTGTTGGTTTTTTAATTGAAGGAATTAAAATCTTTTTAGACGTTACAATTGGTGGCGCTTCAAAGACTGCTTACGTTGGAGAATTAGCAAACTTTATCATTGGATTATCATTTGTTTTACCGGCAAGTTTCATTTACTTTAGACGTAAAACAAAAAAACAAGCCGTTATTGGGCTTGCTGTCGGGGTTATAGTAATGACTATAACTGGAGCTTTAATGAATGCTTTTGTATTATTACCACTTTATGCTGAATTATGGTTTGGTGATTCATTAACTGCCTTATTAGCAGTTTATAATTTTAATAGTTTATTCAAATTTATTATTTTTGCTACTGTGCCATTTAACTTACTTAAAGGTATTTCTGTCAGCATAATTATTCTCTTAATTTACAAACGAGTTTCAATGATCATTAAAGCAAAGGATAGTGAAGATTTTGAAGAAATTAATTAAATTTGCAACAATTTTATTATTAGTTTTAGTGATTACTGCCTGCGATAAAACTACGGAATCGACTTATTTAGATGTTGATTACTCAGATTTTGTCGGCCAGTTCATAGAAGAAGTTGATGAACAATTACAGATGCCAAGCGATGACTATTATGTCTATTATTATGGTCCTGGATGTTCAGCATGTATTGAAATCAAACCAGAAGTGCTTGACAGGTTTTACCGTGCCAAGAATACGACTATTTATTTTGTTACTGTATATAATGAGTTAGATTTAAACCCAGATACAGGGGTGACTGCAACACCTACAGTTATTAGAGTTATTAATGGTCAAGTCGATGAGTTTTATGAAGGCGTATCAGAAATAAGAAGTATGCTTAACCAAATTACTTAAATCGTATCATTAAAATAATCAGATACTTTATTAGGTATATTCAAATTTCTTTGAACATTGTTATCAGTGAAATAGTAGATATTGTAAGAAGATAAATTAGATCTTCTTGACCTTGTTCGATTATTAATAGTTTCAGTTATTCTTTCTGGCAAATATGAGTTTGTAAGAGGGATAGAATATCGATATTTAAGAACAGTTTTATTAGTTTTTTCCGTAAACTCTAAAACTGTTTTTTTATTTTTCATCTTAATTTTATAATCCTTGACATTCTCCCACTTCAACCAAAATAAATATTTGTTTAGGATTTCATTAATTTCCGTCAAAGTGTTTATCTCTAAGACTTCTTTTGTTACTTCGTCATAAATCAAACCCTTGTTCTTTTTAACATAGATAGTAGTCCTTTTATCTTGAATGATTTTATAGATTTCGTCAAAATTAATATCTTTACTGATAAAGATATAATCTTGAGGTTTCTTCTTTAAAAATAAAGCTCCAGCAATTATACAAATTAAAGCAATGCTTAAAAAAACGCCTAAAAAGATTGACATGAAGCGGATGTATTCAATATCACCGGCTTGATGTAATTCCTCATTGATTTCAAATGGAACCTCAAGCAACCATAAAACCACAAATGGAATCGCTACGCTCAAATAAATAAATCCGTTAAGAAATAAGATAAAAGCAGGATTGATGTTCTTCTTTTTGATAACACTGTAATCTAAATTGTCAAATCTCAAACTTATTCGATTATTAATCACTTTGTCCACCTCATTTAAACTTCTCAAAGAATTATAACAAATATCTTTATTTTTATAAATAATATGTTCAATAATTATTAAATAAGTGTTACAATAAAATATAAAGAAATAGAGAAAAGGCGTGAAGTGAATGAATACTATTAAAATTGATAAATACTTTCGCGGCATGGTTGCTAATAACGGACTTAGTGGTATTGAAACCGAAAATACAATTTTTTCGTTTTTAGCCGCAGCTAATCGCTCATATTTCGGGATCAGTTGTGAAGTATCCATGTCAAAAGATAATAAATATATCGTTACCGGCTGTGATAGCCTATTAAAATATGGTCTTTTAAACTTAGATATCCCAAGTTTTTCTTATAATGAGTTAAAGAAATTTGCACTTGTTGACCGAAAAACTGGGAACCTAAATGAGTTTGTTTTTATACCTAAATTTGAAGATTACCTATCAATTTGTAAAGCTTACAATAAGTTTATGTTCATAAAGATCAAGGATACATTAGAAGTAGATCAAATTTTACAAATTGAAGACATACTAAAACAACATGATATTATTGAAGAGTTTTCTTTAATCGCTGAAAATAAAAAACATCTTCAAGCATTGAAGAAAGTTTTTCCTACCAACTGTCTATATTATCATGCTCGTATGGTTGATGATGACACCTTGGATTACTGTCAAAAACACGGAATTAATCTCTACCTAGATCATCATAAACTAAAAAGAGATCACATCAAAGATTTACACCTTGTTGGACTTAAAGTAATAACTGGAGTCGTCAACGATAAAGAAACAGCTGAGAAAATGATTAAGTATGACGTGGATTTTTTATTTACTAATATCTTAGAATAATGTACAATATTTTTTGATAAGATTTTCTAACTTTTAGGAGGTAAATGATGAACGCAACAATTGAAACAATTTTAAGTAGAAGAAGTATTCGCTCTTATCAAGACAAACCAATTCCTCAAGAGGATTTGCAAAAAATCATTGAGTGTGGTCTTTATGCACCAAGCTCAAGAAATAAGCAAGACTGGCATTTGACCGTTATCACTAATAAAGATAGAATTGATGAGGTCAATAAATTAGCCATTGATGGCATGATCAGATTCGGTATTGAAGTCGATAGAACTGCTCATATCTTTTATAATGCTCCTTGTGTAATCGTATTAAGTTCAAAAATTGCTGGTTTCTCAGAAATCAATATTGGCTGCGTAATTGAAAATATCGCTATCGCAGCTAAATCATTAGGTTATGGGTCTTGCATTATTGGCCAGACTAGATACCTATATCATAAAGCAGATAAAATTGATGTTGACAGATTGTTAAAAATTCCTGAAGGATATGAACATGACCTAGCGATTTGCTTGGGATATCCAAAAGGTAAAGACCCACTTCCAAAACCAAGAAAAGAGAGAGTGGTTGACTACATCGATTAATTGGAGGTTTTTAAATGTGGCGTGAAGAATATCAAAAATGGATTAATTATCAAGATTTAGATAAAAATTTAAAAAGTGAACTTATAAATAAATCAGAGAAAGAATTAGAGGATATGTTTTATACTACCCTCTCTTTTGGTACGGGAGGCATGCGAGGAATCTTAGGTGCCGGTATCAATCGTCTTAACATCTATACAATTAGAAGAGCTAACAATGGGTTAGCTCAATATTTAATTAATACCTATAAAAAAGAAGACTTAAAAAGAGGCGTTGTTATCGCTCATGACAACCGTCATATGTCTAAAGAATTCGCAGTTGAAAGCGCAAAAGTTCTTGGAGCTTATGGAATAAAAAGTTATCTATTTACCGATTTAAGACCTACTCCAGAACTCTCATTTGCAGTTAGATATTTAAAAGCATTGGCTGGGATAGTGGTTACGGCCAGTCATAATCCACCAGAATATAACGGTTATAAAATCTATGATGAATATGGCTGCCAATATACACCAAGATATGCAAATGTAATTATTGAGTATGTAAACCAAACAGAAGACTTGTTTTCAATCGAAACCAAAACACTTGAAGAATTAAAGAAGGAAGCTTTGGTTGAATATATTGATGAAGAAATCGACAATGCTTATCTAGATTTAGTTAAATCAATTGCTATAAATAAAAATATCAAAAAGAACATTAAAATTGTCTTTACTCCTTTGCATGGAACAAGTGGTTATCTTGGAAAAAGACTTTTAGAAGAAGAAGGTTACACAGTTTATCCAGTTGAAGAACAAATGGTTAACGATCCAAACTTCTCGACAGTTAAACTACCTAATCCTGAAGAAAAAAGCGCTTATGAATTAGCGATTAAGTTAGGCGAAAAGAAAAATGCAGATCTATTAATCGCAACTGACCCTGATGCTGATAGACTAGGCATAGCTGTGTTAGATAATGATGAATACATCTTATTAAACGGTAATCAAACCGGAGCTTTATTGATTTA
>CAZMMT010000035.1:0-10760 GCA_964567465.1 uncultured Candidatus Izemoplasmatales bacterium
CCAACATTAAGACCATTGTTGATGCCTGAGACTACCACATCAGGACGATAATTTAGTCCATGCAATGCTAAAGAGACAGCGTCAGCTGGTGTGCCTTCGATTGAATAGATATCGTCTGCATGTTTATGAACCTTAACTTTGGTCCAAAAGATTCTTGAGACGGAAGCTCCGGACATATGGTGGTGTGGGGCTACTAGTAATACTTCACCATACTTCTTCAACTCTTCATAAAGAATCGTTATTCCTTCGCTATCATACCCGTCGTCATTAGTGAGTAAAATCTTAATCATAATCTAATCCTATCCTTTAGTTCAGGGTTCTCTTTGTAAAGGAGTAAAACTCTACCGATTTTATAGACTACGATAATATCTTTTTCGCCTAGTTCGATAATTAAATCATTGATATCGGTTGGACATGATTTTAGTACAGCTACTCTTCCAACTTCATGTTTCTTAAGGTTTTCTTTGATGCTTGAAATAACTGTTTCTGTTAGACCTTGAAGACCGATTTGAAACATTATTGGTTTGTCATTAGCTAGTTTTCTTAATAGTGCTTTTTGTTTTCCTGTGAAATTCATAATTTCCTCCTAGTTTATATATAATGGCAACAATATCAAAAGACTGATTGAGTAGTAAATTGATAGAGTTATTATATCAGATATTGTGGTGATAAATGGACCGGATGCAACGGCAGGGTCGATTTTTAATTTTGTCATAATTAAAGGTATTAGAGCTCCAAGGGTGGTTGATACCAAGAGAGCGATAAAAATAGATCCAGAAGTAACGGTTGCGTAAATGAGATTAGCTGAAGAAATTTCTTGATAAATAATTTGATTTGTAATGTTTATCATCAAAAAGATTAACACGCCAATTATAAATCCTTGGAGGATTCCTGTTTTGAACTCTCGCAAAATATGTTTTCTAATTTTTTCTTTTTCTAGTTCGATATTTTTCGTTAAATATCTAATCATAACCGCTAAACTTTGAGTTCCTGTATTACCTGCCATCGCGAGGATTAAAGGGAGGTAAACCGCTAGTTTTGAAGCTAGAAGCCTAGAACCAGGATTGAGTGAAAGACTGGCCTCAAAGAATGAGAGGATGATAGAAGTTATCATTGATAGCCCTAGAAGAATTGATAACCAAGGTAGTCTAGATTTAACTGATTTTCTTAAGCTAGCTGTACTAAGATTGATTTCAACATCACCTAAGGCAGCGAACTTAGCATAGTCTTCTTCTTGAACTAAAGAGATGATATCCATAAGGTCATCATGGGTGATGATACCTTCCATCAAGCCGTCTTCATTGATAACGGGAATTGAAGATTCAGACGTTTCTTGCATTAAGGAAGCTACATATTCTTTGTCATCAGTTGGATAGACTCTTGGAAATCTTGTTTTGATAAGATCGATTAATTGTTCATCCGCTCTAGCGATGATAAGGTCTTTTAGTTTTATAAATCCTTGTAAGATGTTTTTTTCATCAACCACATAAATAATGGAGATATAATCAACGTCATGAGCTTCACTTACAACCTTACGCATTGCTTCTTTAACGGTAATATTAGCTTCAAGAGTTAGATAACTGTCGGTTAAATACGCACCAATTTCATCTTCATCGTAAAGCATGACTTGTAAGATTTCTTTTCTTCTATTGGGTTCAATTTGTTTGAGAATTCTCATTCCCGTTTTCTTAAGATATTTTAAAATATCAACAGCATCATCTAAGTCCATATCAGCGATTATTTTCGCTGAATCGACTTCTCCGATGACTTTGATAATATATGTAGCATCTTCTTCATCAAGATATTCAATGATTTCAGCAGCGAATTCAATACTTACAGTGTGAAAGAAAGCTTTAATGATGTCTTCAGGAAATTCGGTTAGGACCTTAGCTATATCATAAAGGTGGTATTCTTCTAGTAAAGTTTCTAGATTAGGATTATTGATATTTTCTTCAATCAATGACAATATATCGGTTTTAAATTCGATAGTTCTTTCAATTAATTCATCCATATTTACCCCTCCTTTACGCTAGAGTAGCTATTAAGATACTAGCTAAACTAAAATATATCAACAATGATAAAATATCGTTGATAGTTGTTATAAATGGTCCTGAAGCAACTGCAGGATCGATTTTTAAAGCGTTGATTACTAAAGGAACAATCGCACCAGCAAGAGTAGCGACAACAAGCGCAATATTTATCGATAAAGCAACAACTAGCGCAAATGAAAGACCAGTAGTAAAGTCTTGCCCTTTGATGAAATTAAAAACAATTACCATTAGGAATAAGCCTATGGCTATGACTACTCCATTGACAAGTCCAGTTAAAAGTTCGTTTAAAAGGTGTTTAAACACTTCTTTTTTGCTTTCTAATTGATTAGTAGCGAATAATCTAATAATTATCCCTAAACTTTGTGTGCCTGAGTTACCGGCCATATTTAGGATTAGAGGCATAAAAATAGCTAGAGTCGGTAGTAATTTTAATTCATCTTCGAAACCAATGATTATAGAGCTAGTTATAAGATTTATAAATAAAAGAATTACTAACCAAGGCAAACGTTTTTTGATCGTTGTGAAGACGGTTTCGTTATCATCAACTTGAACGTCTGAGATACCAGCTAAACTGGAATAGTCTTCATCTGATTCTAGGTTTAATGCTTCTAAAATATCGTCAAATGAGACGATACCGATTAGTTTTTGATACTTATCAACTACTGGAAGTAAGAGAAAGTTATAGTTTTTCATTATTTCAATTGCGTCTTCAATCGGAGTTGAAGGTGTAACGTAAATCAAATTTACACTCATTAAGTCTTCAATTTTTTGACTTTGATCATAACCAGCACTAATAAGTTCTTTTAAGGACATTGCGCCTTCTAATTTTTTGAATTCATCAATGATATAGATATTATGAATAAACTCAATTTCAGGAGCTATTTTTACAACTTCTTTTATTGCTTTCTTTACTGTTAAATCCTTTGAAATAGCGACAAAGTCATTGTTCATAATGGAACCGACTAAATCTTCGTCAAAGGTAATTAAAGATTTAATTAAAACTCTTTTACTGGCATCAATGAGTGATAGATAGGTTATTTGATCTTCTTTATCATCAATGGCTTGGATGATGTCTGTTAAGTCATCGGTTTCCATTTCTTTAAAAACATTGACGACAATTTCAATTGAGGTGTCTTTAAGAATGTCATAAGCTTCTTCAGGCGTTAAGTCTTCGAAGACTTCTGTAAGTTTTCTGATTGGAATCAGTTGGTAAAGTTTTTTTCTTTCCTCAAGATTCATTATGAGTAAAGCTTTTGATATTTCATATTCATGATAAATATCGAGTTTTTCACGCAAAATATCATCGTTTTCATTTGAATTGATTAGACTGATAATCTCATTTTCTAATTCAAATTCATTTAGCAATAAATCTTCCATTCTTAACACCTCCTTCACTCTTAAAAATTGTACCACTTTAAGAGATAAAATACAATTATGTAGAAAAAATATATCTGATTGAAATCGTAAAAAAAAGACTGATAAAATCAGTCTTTACTTATTAAAACGATCCTTTAGCCAAGATGGAATTTTAATATCGTCATTTTCCTCTTCTTCAGCTTTTTGTTTTTCTATTGCTTCTTTCTTCTTGTTTTTCTTGAAGAATTTGCTTTGTTTCTTTTCTGGAATATCAACTTCAACTTCTGCTTTTTTAGGTGGTTCGTTATGAGACTGTATCTTCGGAGGTAAAACTTCATCTTTAAATACAGGGTCAGTACTGAAACCAGTAGCAATTACAGTAACTACAAGTTCATCACCTAAATCAGAATTAATAGCTGAACCATAGATAACGTTGATGTCTGTTGTGGATGCTTTATGTACTTCAGCAATGATTTCATCAATTTCATATAGTGAAGCTTGATAGTTTGAAGTAATATTAACAATTGCGTCTGTAGCTCCGTTGATTGAAGTTTCAAGTAGCGGCGATCTAATCGCTTCTCTAGCAGCTTCAATAGCACGGTTTGGACCTTCGGCTACACCAATACCCATAAGTGCTGTCCCTTTGTCTTTCATGACGGTTTTAACGTCAGCAAAGTCAACGTTGACAACTCCTGGCATTGCGATGATTTCTGTTATACCTTGAACACCTTGACGTAAAACTTTATCAGCTTCTCTAAAGGCGTCTAAGTATGATGTATTTCTATCTACAATGTAGAATAGTTTGTCGTTAGGAATAACGATTAATGTATCAACATATGGTTTTAGTTGTTCTAAACCTTCAACGGCTACTGCCATTCTTTTTTTACCTTCAAAACCAAAAGGCTTGGTAACGATACCAATGGTTAAACAGCCCATTTCTCTAGCGATTTTAGCAACGATTGGACTGGCACCAGTTCCGGTTCCGCCACCCATTCCAGCAGTAATAAATACCATGTCTGTTTCAGCTAAAATATCTCTGATTTCGTCTTCGGATTCGATTGCGGCTTGGCGCCCAACTTCAGGATTAGCTCCTGCTCCTAACCCTCTGGTTAGAGTTTTTCCTAGTTGCAATCTAACGTCTGCTTTTGATAGTCTTAAGACTTGTGCATCGGTGTTCATTGCGACGAATTCAACGCCTGGAACTTCATTTTCAATCATTCTATTTATGGCAGAGCCACCGCCGCCGCCAATACCAACCACTTTAATTTTCGGTTTTTGGTTAAACTTATCGTCAATATTAAACATTTGGTACCCCCAATTAATGATCTTACAATTATCTTATCATAAAACAAACAAATAATAAATATAATAATAAAAAGAAACAAAAAATCTAATCAAAGTATTCTTTTAGGATTTTTTCCTTAAATTCAGCGAACCGATCATTCTTAATTGCTTCGCGGATGTCTTTCATTAGTGTTTTTAAAAAGTAGAGATTATGATAGGAAATCAAACGTAAACCAAGAATTTCTTTGGCTTTAAAAAGATGTCTTAAATAACTTCTGCTATAGTTTTTACAGACTTTACAGTCGCAATTCGGATCTAGTGGTGATAAGTCGTGTTCGTAGGTTTTATTCTTGATGACTATTTTCCCTATAGACGTCATTGCGGAGCCATGTCTAGCAATTCTAGTTGGTAAAACGCAATCAAACATATCAATGCCGTTTTCAACTCCCACAACAATATCATCAGGTGAACCGACACCCATTAAATAACGGGGTTTGTCCTTAGGCATTTTGTTCTTTAAAAATTCAAGGATTTCATACATCTCAGCTTTTGTTTCACCAACACTTAACCCACCGATAGAATAGCCAGGAAAGTCAATTTTCATCAATTCATTGATTGAATGTTCTCTTAAGTCTTTATAAGGACCGCCTTGAACGATACCAAACAAGGCTTGGTCATCTGGTCTTTGATGAACTTCTTTTCCTCTTTTTGCCCATCTTATAGTTCTTTCTAAAGATTCTTTATGATATTCATAAGGCGAGTGAAAAGGTGGACATTCATCAAAACTCATGATGATATCGGCACCTAAGTTGTTTTGAATTTTGATGCTATCTTCTGGAGTTAAATGTAATTGAGAACCATTTAAATGGTGTCTGAAAGTAACTCCGTCTTCTGTAATTTTTCTTATTTTTGATAATGAGAAAACTTGAAAACCACCGGAATCGGTAAGTAAGGCTCCATCCCAATTCATAAAACCACGGATTCCTCCATGGTTTTTTACTATTTCATCTCCAGGTTGTAACCAAAGATGATAAGTATTGCCAAGAATAAGTCCTTGACTAACTTCTTTTATTTCATCAACATCAAGGGTTTTAACCGTTGCTTGAGTACCTACCGGCATAAAAATCGGTGTTTCAAAACTTCCGTGCGGGGTGTGTAAAATTCCGTATCTAGCACCGGTTGTTTTGTCTTGATGAATTAGTTCAAATCTAATTGCCATATTTATATGATTGTTCCAAAAACTTCGCCGTTAATTCCAACTGCGTTTCCTTCATCGGTATCAATATGCATAGCTGAAGCAAAATCATTTCTAACTCTGATTACAACATCACCTAAGATACTTGAACGACCATCAGTATCGATTTTAACTTGAACGATTTGTTTGTCTTTAACATTAAATTTTTCAGCATCTTCTGGAGTAAGATGAATGTGTCTTTTAGCTACGATAACACCTTCTTCTAATTCTACTTCACCCATTGGTCCAACGATCTTGCATGGAGCGCTTTTAGCTGTATCTCCACTTTCTCTAATTGGCGCTAAAACTCCAATTGAGCGAGCGTCAGTAAGTGATATTTCTACTTGTGTTGCATTTCTTACTGGTCCTAATATTGAAACGTTTTTTAACTCTTTCTTTGGACCGATTACATCGATTCTTTCATTAGCTGCGTATTGACCTGGTTGTGATAAATATTTTTTTACTGTTAATTCGTAGCCTTTACCAAATAAGATATCTAAATGTTCTCTAGACACGTGTGCGTGTCTAGCTGACACTTCTACTAAAACTTTCTTTTCCATAATAAAAATCCTCCTTGAATATCACATCTATTTTACTAAATTTTGTTTACTTTAGCAAACTATTAGTTATTATTAATTGCATTTTTTAGCAAATAAAAAACCTTACCATTTGTATTAACGGTAAGGATACTTCAAAAATAAAGGGTATAGGACCTGATGGAACTGGTATTGCAATATATCTAAAAACAACTTCATTAAAAAATTGATAAAAGACTAATGTTACCAAACAGTACAAATCCTAAATCTAAAACTTCTATTACTAAAACTGATAAATCTAAAGAACAACTGCGTTTTTGCTTAATTACAAAAAATAACTCAGGTCCTATACAACTACATTATATCATATTACGACTGGTTAAAAAAGTATTTACATAAATTTAAAAAGAAAATTTAAGATCTTTTCTTCTTTTCGTGAATAGTCTGGTCAATAATTATGACAACAAACAAGAAAATCTCGACGTTTTCGTCAGCTGCTATATCAATTTCATAAGTATCTCCCCATGAAATTATTCTTTTGCTAATTGATGCAAGTGAGAGAGTATTATCAAGAATAGAGAAATTGTGTGCATAGAATTTGCCATCAACCTTAAGTTCTTTTCCCAAGACAGTTAAACTGAATTTCGGAAATAGGGAAAATTTTTTCTTAATGACAGCTACTTCTTGATTTTGTTGGTCATAAATATAGTATTTAGGTAAAAATGTTAAAAGTTTTCGATTAGAATGCAATATTAATTTGCCATCCATGTCTTGTAACTCTAGTTTATTCTTTAAACTTAAGAATTTCCCTTTTACTTGATACTTTTGGTTTTGGCTTTCGTCAAAAATATTGAACTTGTCTTTTAAAGAAAAAACTTTTTGCTTGATATAAAATCTCATTTTACTTTTTGTAGCTTAAATTCATAGTAGTTTACTTAAACAAAATGAATTTAAGATACTCTCCTTTCTTTAGAGCTATTTACTTTATTATAGCACCACGAATATAAAATTTATAGCGAACTGGGTGAATTAATTCTTTTTCTCAACCTTGCGTTTTACTAAAATAGTGCTATAATATTTAAGACCGCAGTTCGAAACCCATCCTGCGTAAAAAAACTAGGAGGAAATTATGACAAATGAGTTATTATGGGTAATATTTGCATTAGTGAATTTTACTCTATTTTTATTGGTTTACAAGTTTTTTGGTAAACTAGGGATAATTATTTGGATTGTCATTGCGACAATTTTAGCTAATATCCAAGTTACAAAAATGATTTATCTGTTTGGAATAGACGCTACTTTAGGTAATATTCTTTATGGAACTATCTTTTTGGCGACCGATGTATTAAATGAAATCTTTGGAAAAAAAGAAGCTAAGAAGGCGGTGTTTATTGGTTTCTTAGTTATGGTTATTACTGTCATAACAATGACACTTTCACTTGAATTTATTCCGCATCCAGAAGATTTTGCTCAAGATTCTTTAGTGGTAATATTTGGATATATGCCAAGATTATTGCTAGCGAGTTTATCAGCATTTATCGTTTCTCAGTTAATTGACGTCTATATTTTTGATAAAATCAAAACAAAGCTACCTGACAATAAATATTTGTGGATAAGAAACAATGTGTCCACCATTCTATCTCAGTTAGTTGACTCATTAATATTCGTGCCAATTGCCTTTTATGGAACTGTAAGTTTTGAAACACTTGTAGGGTTAGTTTTATCGACTTATCTAATAAAAGTCATTGTTGCACTTCTTGATACACCATTTATTTACTTGATCAAAAAAGTTAATCCAATAAAAGAATTAAACGGCTAATATTAGCCGTTTTATTTTTTGATTAACATAGAATCGCCAAAGGAGAAAAAGCGATATTTCTCTTTAATGGCTTCCGAGTAAGCGTTCATAATTATTTCTTTAGAAGCAAAAGCTGAAACTAACATCATAAGTGTTGATTTCGGTAAATGGAAATTGGTAATTAAATTATCAATTGCTTTAAACTCATATCCTGGATATATGAAAATATCTGTAAATCCAGATGATTCTTGAAATTTATTGTACTTATTATAAACCGTTTCAAGAGTTCTTACTGATGTGGTACCTACTGCATATATTTGCCGCTTTTCATGTTTTGCTTTGTTTAATATATCAGCTGTATCTTGATCGATCATGTAAAACTCCGAATGCATTTTATGTTTCAATACATCATCAACTGCAACTGGTCTAAAGGTTCCTAATCCGACATGAAGGGTAACGTAACAAATTATGATGCCTTTATCTTCTAATTGTTTTAATAATTCTTTAGTAAAATGTAAACCCGCTGTAGGACTAGCAGCACTACCATTGATTTTTGAATATACAGTTTGGTATCTGCTTTGGTCTTCAAGTTTCTCATGAATGTAAGGTGGTAAAGGCATCTCTCCAAGTTGATCAAGAATGCTTTCTAAGTCACCTTCATAATGAAGATTAAAGTGTCTTAACCCCTCATCTAAAACCTCTGTACAAACAAGTTTTAAGAGGCCTTCACCGAAGCTTATTTCCGTTCCTACTTTTACTCTTTTAGCTGGCTTTACAAGGGTTTCCCACTGATTTAAGCCGTATTGATTTAATAATAAAACTTCAATATTTGCCATTGTGTTTTTCTTGACGCCATGTAATCTAGCAGGAATAACTTTAGTATTATTTAAAACTAAGACAGAACCTTTTTCAATGTAATTTATTATGTTTTTAAAAGTCTCGTGTTGAAGAGAAAAATCGGTTCTGCTTGTTATTAAAAGTCTTGAATCACTTCTTTCTTTTAATGGTTTTTGAGCTATAAGTTCTTCTGGTAAGTGGTAATCAAAATCTTTTGTCTTCATTAAAACAAGCTCCCTTGATATGATTTCTTCAAGTGGCGATAAGCTTTCTCAGTAACAACTCTTCCTCTTGGGGTTCTACTGATAAAACCTTTTTGGATTAAGAATGGTTCATATACATCTTCGAGTGTTCCAGCATCTTCACTGATAGAAGTTGCGATAGTATCTAAACCTACTGGTCCACCATGATATTTTTCAATGATACCTAATAAGTATTCACGGTCTTTATTATCTAGTCCTAAGTCATCAATTTTAAGTTTACTTAGGGCAGTTCTTGTAACATCAAGCGTGATAAATCCATCGCTTAAAATATCCGCAAAATCCCTAACACGTCTAAATAGTCTATTAACAATTCTTGGTGTTCCTCTACTTCTTTTTGCTAATTCAACGATTGCTTGATCTTCTGTTTGGCATTCATAGATTTTAGCAGTTCTTTGACAGATTATTTCAAGTTCTTGATCAGAATAAAATTCAAGTTTATGAACTATACCGAAACGGTCTCTTAAAGGACCAGTTAAATCTCCAAATCTAGTCGTAGCTCCAATTAAGGTAAACGGCGCTAAATCTACTCTTATTGATTTAGCTCCAGAGTCTTTACCAACGACAATATCAATCACATAATCTTCCATAGATGAGTAAAGAATTTCTTCAACGATTTTTGGTAATCGATGAATTTCGTCGATGAATAAAACATCTCCAGGTTCTAAAGATGTTAAAATAGCAGCTAAATCTCCAGTTCTTTCTATTGTTGGTCCACTAAGGGATTTGATGTTTACACCAAGTTCGTTAGCAATTACTTGCGCAAGGGTAGTTTTTCCAAGTCCTGGAGGACCATATAAGAGTACATGGTCTAAAGATTCATTACGCATTTTAGAAGCTCGAACAGCGATTTCTACCATTTCTTTAACATCTTTTTGACCGATATACTCGTTGAATGTTTTCGGTCTTAAAGTTACATCTACTTCATCGTCAATAAGAAGATTGTTACTGATTATTCGTTCGTCCATAAAAACACCTCAAATCTATTATATCAAATTTCTATTAAAAATCATCCTAATTTATTCTAATCGGTTGAATATTGTTTATTATTATATTATAATTAAAAACAAGGTTAGTATCGGAGTGATTAAATGGCAAAAAAACGCGATATCTTATTGAATTACTTTACCGAATTTCCTACTTATAAAGAGTCATATCAAGCCCGTTTAAATGAGTTAAAACGGGATTTTAATAATGAGAAGATAGTTTATAAAAGACTACTAGAAGATATTGATAACAATTATTCTACAGATCAAAATCTGCGTTTTTCTCAATACATTGAACAAGAAAAAATGCATGAGAAAAGAAAAGAGTTAATTGAGGGAGATTATCACGAACGTTTTAACATCCTCTCTGAAGAACTTGTCAGCAATAAAGAAGACCTTTCACTTCTAATTGAAGAAG
>CAZMMT010000036.1:0-9870 GCA_964567465.1 uncultured Candidatus Izemoplasmatales bacterium
GCTACACCAGATATGATGGCTTCATTAGGTAAGATCGGTCGTTTACTTGGACCTAAAGGTTTGATGCCAAACCCTAAGACAGGTACAGTAACAATGGATATTGCAAAAACCGTAGAAGATTCAAAAGGTGGTAAGATTACTTACCGCGTAGACAAATTTGGTAACATCTTAGTTGTTTTTGGAAAGGTTTCTTTTGAAACTTCAAAACTTGTAGATAACTATAATACAATTTTAGAAGCTATCAGAAAAGCAAGACCTTCAACAGTTAAGGGTGTATACATGAAAAACGTCAGCGTTTCATCAACAATGGGACCTGGTGTAAAAGTTGAAGTTGTAAAAAAATAAATAACTTTATCGAAGACAGTAGGAGCTTTTGTTAGCTTAATATCCTACCGAGATTAAGACTAATAAATAAAGATTATTTATTCCTCTTTTTCTCGAAAAGAAAAAGAGGTTTTCTATTTAAAAGACATAAGGAGGTCTAAAATGGCTAATCAGAACATTATTAACTTCAAACAAGAAGAAGTTAAAAAGATCGCTGAAAAAATGTCTCGTGCAAAATCAATAGTTGTCGCAGAATACCAAGGTTTGACAGTTGAAAAAACTGAAGAATTACGTGGTTTACTACGTAATGCTGGTTGTGAAATTGTTGTTATTAAAAATAACATTTCAAAAAGAGCAGCACAAGAAACTGGGTATGACAGCTTAACTCAAGATTTAAACGGTCCAAACGGAGTTGTGTTTGCGTACGAAGACTCAATCGCAGCAGCAAAGGTATTATATACTTTTGCAAAGAAAAACAAGAAAATCGTTATCAAGTCAGGTGTTGTTGATGGCGACTTCTACAATCAAGATCAAATCAAAGAAATTTCACAATTACCACCAAGAGAAACATTGCTTGCAATGTTAGCTACACAATTATTAGCACCATTAAGAGAATTAGCAGTCGGATTAGATATGCTAACAAAAACAGAAGAAACTGTAGAAAGTAACTAATTAGGAGGAAATTAAAATGGCAAAATTAAACGCTAAAGATTTTATCGAAGCATTAAAGGAAATGAATATTTTAGAAATTAAAGCTCTTATCGATGCAATGAAAGAAGAATTCGGTATCGATCCAACAGCAGTAGCAGCTGGTCCAGCTGTTGCAGTAGCTGAAGAAGCTGTAGATGAAGGTCCAAAAGAAGTTAACATTATGTTAATGGATTCAGGTGAATCTAAAGTTAAGGTTATCAAAGTTATCAGAGAATTAACTGGCTTAGGATTAATCGAAGCTAAAAAATTAGTTGACTCAGCACCAGTAGCTGTTAAAGAAAAAGTTAAAGAAAACGAAGCTAAAGAAATAGCTGACAAATTAGTTGAAGCTGGAGCAAAAGTAGAATTAAAGTAATTGCTTGAAGTAAGGACGCATAAACCTGAGAATATCTCAGGTTTTTAGTCTTTTAGTAGGAGAACAGTTATGTCGCATTATTTTACTAAAGAAAATGACACTTTAAAATCAAATGAAAAATTAATTCTTGTTAAAATCAAAGACAAGTCTTTTTCGTTTTTTACGGATCATGGAGTTTTTTCAAAACAAGGTTTAGACTTTGGTTCAAGATTGTTAATTGAAAGCATTCTTGATTATGAAGGGAAAAAAGTTTTAGATATAGGTTGTGGATATGGACCTTTAGGAATAATCTTTAAAAGCTTTAATCCAGATTCCGATGTTTCGATGATCGATGTTAACGACAGAGCCGTTAAGCTTTCACAGAAAAACGCGACTAGCAATAAAGTCATCGTTAATGTTTTCTACAGTGATTCGTTTGGTGATATTACGGAAGAATATGATTTAATCTTTACTAATCCTCCAATTAGGGCTGGCAAAGATGTAATATATTCATTTTTCCACGGCGCAAAAAATCATCTTAAAGCTGAAGGCATGTTTTTCTTTGTTATGAACAAAAAGCATGGAGCTCCATCAGCAATTAAGAAATGTGAAGAGATTTTTTCTTCAGTAGAAGTGATTAACAAAAAAAGTGGTTATTATATAATTAAATGCATTAAATAATTGACTGACTTGTTCAATTGTGATAAAATATTAAAATGCGATAGAATGCGCATTTTTGCATTTTCATATGTTTTCATTAAAAAAACATATCCAAAATCTAGTTTATGAGGTGATTGTGTGAATTACAAAACCGTCAAATACGGTAAGACCAGAGAAAGAAGAAATTATTCCCGAGTCAAATCCAATGTCGAATTACCAAACTTAATTGAGGTGCAAACTGAATCTTTTGAATGGTTTATGCAGACCGGACTACAAGAGTTGTTTGCGGATATTTCCCCAATTACCAACTTTAATGGTGATGTGGAATTATACTTTGGAGATTTTGAATTTGAGCCACCTAAATATAGTGTTAATGAGTGTAAAGAAAAAGATCTTAATTATTCAAGAGCACTTAAAGTAAGTGTCAGATTGAAAAACAAAGATATCATTGATCCAAAAACTGGAGAAGTTCTTTCAAACGATAACATCGTTGAAAACAAAATATTCATGGGAGATATCCCAATGATGACTCCTGTTGGAACATTCATCATCAATGGTTCTGAAAGAGTAATCGTATCTCAGATCGTTAGATCTTCAGGCGTTTTCTTTTCAGAAGAAGTTGATAAAAAAACATTACATCGTAAATATTTAGGTCAAGTTATTCCTACAAGAGGAGCTTGGCTAGAATACGAAATGGGTTCGAAAGATATCCTATATGCAAAAATAGATAGATCAAAGAAAATATTATTATCAACGATGATTAAAGCTTTAGGTTTTTCAACCAAGAAGCAAATTGTTGATATTTTTGGCGAACATGAACTGCTAGACAACACTTTTGAAAAAGACTTAACTCAAAACGCTGAAGAAGCGATGAAAGAAGTCTATGCAAAAATCAGACAAGGAGAAACAGCAACTATTGAAGGTGCTAGAGAGTTCTTCGTGTCTCGACTTTTTGATGAGAAGCGTTATGATTTAGCTGATGTTGGCCGTTTTAAAGTTAATCAAAAACTAGATGTGGTAAATCGTGTAAAATCTTTGCTCGATAAAGACATGACTGTTAAATTGAGTAAGGATTTAATCAATCCTGAAACAGGTGAAGTTGTTATCAGTAAGTCTACAAAATTAGACTATAGTAGTTTAGAGTTGATTGGTCAAAACAGATTAGCTTTACTACAAAAAATCATTTTTGATAAAGACTTAGAAAAAGAACTTAAACAAATTATTGACCGTGAAAACCGTAATGAATTAGCTCCTGATACAGAAGATGAATCATTCGTTCAAAACATCGTTAGAAATACATTTGTTGAAATACTGAATGTTGACGTTAAAGATGATTCAGGCGAAACGCAAAGAATTAGATTAATCGGTAATAATTCAGCTGAAGTAGCTTTACACATTACTACTTCTGATATATTAGCTAGTATCTCTTATTACTTAAATCTATTTAATGGTGTTGGTAACTTAGATGATATCGACCATTTAGGAAATAGAAGATTAAGATTGATCGGAGAACTTCTTAAAAATCAATTCCGTATTGGTTTAGCTAAAATGGAGAAAAATGTTAAGGATAGAATGTCAACTAAAGATCCAAAGACAATCACTCCACAAAACTTAATTAATATTAGACCACTTACTTCTTCAATTAAAGAATTCTTTGGAAGCAGTCAGTTGTCACAATTTATGCAACAAACAAATCCGCTAGATGAATTAACTCACAAAAGAAGAATTTCTGCTCTTGGACCAGGTGGTCTTACAAGAGATAGAGCTGGATTTGAAGTTCGTGACGTTCATCAAAGTCACTACGGCAGAATCTGTCCGATTGAAACTCCAGAAGGTCAAAACATTGGGTTGATTAACTCTTTAGCTTGTTATGTAAAAGTAAATAAATATGGATTTATTGAAACTCCTTATTTAAAAATAGATAAAAAGAAAAGTAGAGTAACAGATGAAATTCATTATTTAACGGCTGATCAAGAACGTGATTTTATCATTGCTCAAGCAAACGTTAAATTAAATGATGATATGACAATTAAAGAAGATCGTGTTGTCGCTAGACAAAACGGTGAAACAAGAATTTTCGATAAACAACGTTGCGATTTCATGGACGTTTCTCCAAAGCAAATTGTTTCTGTTTCTACCGCATCAATTCCTTTCTTAGAACACGATGATGCTAACCGTGCATTGATGGGCGCGAACATGCAACGTCAAGCAATCCCGTTGTTAAATCCAGAAGCTCCATTTGTTGGTACGGGAATTGAATATAAAGTAGCTCATGACTCAGGAACTAGCGTTATCGCTATGAATGATGGAGTTGTTGAGTATGTTGATGGAAAAGAAATCAGAATCAGAACTGATAAGGGCGAACTTGAAAGACACGAATTATTAAAATTCTTAAGATCTAATCAAGGTACTTGCATCAATCAAACTCCGATTGTAGCTGTTGGCGAAACAGTTAAAGAAGGCGACATCATAGCTGATGGTCCTTCTATGGATAAAGGCGAACTAGCAATTGGTAGAAACGTGGTTGTAGCTTTCATGACTTGGAACGGTTATAACTATGAAGATGCTGTTATTATGAATGAAAGATTAGTTCAAAATGACGTATATACATCAATTCATATCGAAAAATATGAAATTGAAGCTCGTGATACAAAACTAGGAAAAGAAGAAATTACTCGTGAAATTCCAAACGTAGGTGAAGATGGCCGTCGTTATTTGGATGCTGACGGAATTATTATTCCTGGTACAGAAGTAAAAGAAGGAGATATCTTGGTGGGTAAAGTTACACCAAAAGGTCAAACTGATCCATCTCCGGAAGAAAAATTATTGTTAGCTATTTTCGGTGAAAAATCACGCGAAGTTAGAGATACATCATTAAGAGTTCCTCATGGTGGTGGCGGAATTGTTCATTCAGTTCAAGTTTTCACAAGAGGAAAAGACGAATTAAATCCTGGTGTTAACATGTCAGTTAGAGTTTACATTGTTCAGAAACGTAAAATTTCTGAAGGTGATAAGATGGCTGGACGTCATGGTAACAAAGGGGTTATTTCAAAAATCTTACCACAAGAAGATATGCCATATTTGGAAGACGGTACACCAATTGATATCATGTTGAATCCACTAGGGGTTCCTTCACGTATGAATATTGGACAGGTACTAGAAATCCACTTGGGTATGGCTGCTAAGCAATTAGGTATTCATGTTGCGACGCCAGTATTTGATGGTGTTGAACAAGATGACTTAGATAAGATTATGGCTGAAGCAGGCATGTCTCCTGATGGTAAATATGTATTATATGATGGACGCACTGGCCGTAAGTTTGATAATAAGGTAAGTGTTGGCGTTATGTATATGATTAAACTTGACCATATGGTCGACGATAAATTACATGCAAGAAGTGTTGGGCCATACACATTGGTTACACAACAACCTATGGGTGGTAAAGCCCAAAATGGTGGACAACGTTTCGGAGAAATGGAAGTTTGGGCTTTGGAAGCATATGGTGCAGCTTACACATTGCAAGAAATGCTTACAGTTAAGTCTGACGACATTATCGGTAGAAATAAGGTCTTTAAAGCAATCACTGATGGAAAACCAATTCCATCACCATCATTACCAGAATCATTTAGAGTTTTAACTAGAGAATTAAGATCATTAGGAATCTATGTTGAACTTATTAATAAAGATACTGGAGCTAATGAAGTTGATAAGAGCTTAGTAGACAACGAAACAGATGATTACATCAACAAATTTGGATTTCAATCGTAAGGAGGATATGGTATGAGTCAAAAATTTTCACATTTGAAGATTAGATTAGCTTCCCCTGAAGAAATTAGAGGTTGGTCTTTCGGTGAAGTAACAAAACATGAAACTATCAACTACCGTACATTGAAACCGGAAAAAGATGGATTATTCTGCGAAAGAATCTTTGGTCCTACAAAGGATTATCAATGTGCATGTTCAAACAAATCAAAGAAAAGTTCACACCCAGGTAAGGTTTGCCCTAACTGCGGTGTAGAAATTACAGAAGCGAAAGTTAGAAGAGAGAGAATGGGACATATCGAGTTGAAAGCTCCTGTGGTTCATGCTTGGTATTTAAGAAACTCACCTTCTAGATTAGCGATATTATTAGATATTAAAGCAAAAGATTTAGAAGAAGTTGTTTACTTAGCTTCTTATATCGTTGTTGAAGCTGGTGATACTGATCTTGAGTTCAAACAAATTTTATCAGAAAGAGAATATACTGATAAATACTTTGAATACGGTTCAAGATTTAGAGCCCTTACTGGTGCTGAAGCGGTAAAATACTTATTGCAAAAATTAGATTTAAAAGAAGAAACTCTAAGATTAAGAGTTGAACTCAAAACTGCTTCAAAGCAAAGAAGAGAAAAAATTGTAAAAAGATTAAGCGTTGTTGAAGCTTTCAACAACTCTGATAATAAACCTGAATGGATGGTTTTAGAAGTATTGCCAGTTATTCCACCGGATTTAAGACCGATGGTACAACTTGACGGTGGTAGATTCGCAACAACTGACCTTAATGACTTATATAGAAGAATCTTAAACCGTAACAAACGTTTGGAACGCCAATATCAACAAAATGCTCCTCATTTGATTACAAAGAATGAAAAGCGTATGTTGCAAGAAGCTGTAGATGCTTTAATTGACAATTCAAAACGTGGTAGAAAAATGGTTGTTGAACGTAACCGTGCTTTAAAATCATTATCAGATATGCTTAGAGGTAAACAAGGTCGTTTCCGTCAAAACTTACTAGGTAAACGTGTTGACTATAGTGGTCGTAGCGTTATCGTAGTTGGTCCAGACCTAGAAATGTATCAATGTGGTTTACCAAAAGAAATGGCTGTAACTTTATTCAAACCTTTCGTAATTAAAGAAATGATTGAAAGAGGAATTAGCTCAAATTTAAAAAATGCAAAATCATTAATCGAAAAATTAGATAAAAGAGTTTGGAACGTTTTAGAAGATGTAATCAGAGAACATCCGGTATTACTTAACCGTGCTCCTACACTTCATAGATTAGGTATTCAAGCATTTGAACCTAAAATCGTTGAAGGTAAAGCAATTAGATTACATCCACTAGTAACAACAGCTTTTAACGCCGATTTTGATGGTGACCAAATGGCTGTTCATGTTCCTTTATCTGAAGAAGCTCAAGCAGAAGCACGCGTTTTAATGCTTGCATCAAACAATATCTTAGCGCCAAAAGATGGTAAACCAATCGTTACGCCATCACAAGATATGGTGTTGGGTAATTATTACTTAACTATGGAAAAACCTGGAGAGCCAGGAGAAGGTTCTTATTTCTCTAACTTTGATGAAGTCATGTTAGCGTATGAAAATGACTATATTACTTTACATTCACGTATTGCTTTAAAAATAGATAGCCATATTTTACCTGCTGTTGATTTTGTTGAAGAAGAAAATGATTTAGATGATATTGGTTTTATGCAATCAAACAACATCTTATCATTCATGAAAAGAGTGCCTAAAAGTTTAACTTCATATTATATGGTTACTACACCTGGTAAATTAATCTTCAATAAGATTATGCCTGATAGTTTCCCTTATATTAATGAACCTACTGAAACAAATCTTAACATTGAAACACCTTCTAAATACTTTATTAAACCAGGACAAAACATTCCTGAGATAATTAAAGATATGCCGATTGTAGATCCGTTCAAGAAGAAATTTTTATCTTTAATCATTGCGAAGATCTTTGAAAAATATAAAATTAATGAAACTTCAAAAATGTTGGACAAGATGAAAAACATCGGTTTTAAATATTCTACTTTAGCAGGTATTACTGTAGCGGCATCTGACGTTCAAGTTTACTCTAAAAAAGCAGATATTCTAGCATCTCATGATGAGAAAGTGGATGAAATTCATAACCTTTATCAAATGGGTATGTTAACGGACGATGAAAGAAAGAAATTAGTAATCGATGAATGGAAATTTGCAAAAGACGAAATTCAAGAAGGTTTAATCAACGAACTTAAAAATGATAACCATATCTATATGATGAGTGATTCTGGAGCGAGAGGTAACGCCTCAAACTTTACTCAGTTAGCTGGTATGCGTGGTTTGATGGCCAACCCGAGCGGTGACACCATCGAATTACCTATTAAAGCTTCATTTAGAGAAGGATTAACAATGTCAGAATTCTTTATCTCAACCCATGGTGCGAGAAAAGGTTCTACCGATACCGCTTTAAAAACGGCGGAATCAGGATATTTAACAAGAAGACTTGTCGATGTCAGCCAAGATGTTGTTATTTCAGTTGAAGATTGTGGTACAGATAATGGTATTTGGGTTGATGAAATCCTAAACCGTGATGGAAAACCAATTGAAACAATTGAAGAAAGAATCACTGGTAGATATGCTGCACAAGATATAATAAATCCTAATAATGAAGAAGTAATCGTTAAACGTAATGACTATATCGATGCTCGTAAGGCTAAGACTGTATTTGAAGCAGGTGTAACAAGAGTATTCATCAGAACTGCTTTATCATGCGTTGCTGAAGTTGGAATTTGCCGTAAGTGTTATGGCCAAAACTTAGCTACAGGTGAAAAAGCTGAGGTTGGTGAATCTGTAGGTATCATTGCTGCTCAATCAATCGGTGAGCCAGGAACTCAGTTAACAATGAGAACCTTCCATACTGGTGGGGTTGCTGGAGAAGATATTACTCAAGGTTTACCTCGTGTTCAAGAGTTATTTGAAGCGAGAAAATCTAAATTAAAATCAATCATCTCTGAAATTAGTGGTACTGTTACAAGAATAGAACCTGTTGAAGAAAGATTTATAATTTACATTAAGAACGACATTGAAGAAAAACATTATGAAACTAATTCAAACGTGCAACCACGTGTAGAAGAAGGTCAATATATCAACGCAGGAACTCAATTAACTGATGGAACAATTAATCCTAAGGAACTTTTAAGAGTTACTAATATGGAGACGGTTCAAAAATATATTCTTTCTGAAGTTCAAAGAGTATATCGTTCACAAGGTGTTGATATTTCTGATAAACATATTGAAATAATCGTTAGACAAATGTCAAAACGTTTAATCGTAATTTTAGAAGGCGACACTGAATTATTACCAGGAAGTCAAGTTTCAGTTAATCAATTCATTGAAGCAAATAAAAAAGCTTTCATGTCAGGTTTAAAACCAGCAGTTGCAAGACCAATATTACTTGGTATTACCAAAGCTAGTTTAAAATCAGATTCATTCCTTTCAGCCGCTTCATTCCAAGAAACTACAAGAGTACTTACAGATGCAGCGATTAGAGGTAAGAAAGATCCATTACTTGGATTAAAAGAAAATGTTATTATCGGTGGATTGATTCCAGCTGGTACAGGAATATTGCGAGACACAGAATTTACATACGAAAAACCTGAAGAAGAGGAAGATTTATTCGATAATTTCGAAGAGTAAAATTACTGTAGCCGCAAAGCAGAAATTTTAACTTTGCGGCTACTTTTATTTTTAATAAAAAAAGTAGCAAAAAATATAAAAAAATAATAAAAAAAATGTTCAAAAAAGTACTGAAAAATAGCAAAATAACGCCAATAAAAGCATCATTTTCCCGATTTTTAAAAAGTTAAGAAAAAAGTTTAAATTTATGGGATAAAAATAGTTGACATGGTTTGGTGGTTATGATAGAATAATTAAGCGTGTGAAAAGCGCAAGAGCAACAAATCGATCTTTGAAAACTAAACATATAATAAGAAAAGAAAAAAACAACAAACCAAAAAAAAAGAAAATAATGAGCTAAAAAGAATAATTCATATAAAATATGGAGAGTTTGATCCTGG
>CAZMMT010000037.1:0-9730 GCA_964567465.1 uncultured Candidatus Izemoplasmatales bacterium
GATTTATAAAGATGTTCAACGATGTAAGCTATCATTGGCTTCTTTAACAACGGATAAGCACACTTAGGTAAATCCGTTTTCATTCTAGTACCCTTCCCAGCAGCTAGAATAATCGCATATCTTCTCATAAAAGCCTCCCAAAAGATTATATATTATTAATACTTACCGTTTAGATTCGATTATTTCTACCAAATCTTTACTTATTTTTTCTACTAGTTCATTTGTTGGTGCGGAAACTGAAACTCTAATCAATGGTTCTGTCCCACTAGCTCTAACTAAAACCTTGCCATCATTACCCAAAATTTCTTTATATGTCTTTACTTTATTAATAACATCCCGATCGTTAACTATCTCCTTATTAATATTCTTGATATTGATCAAAACATCAGGATAATAATTAACTTCTTTCTTCAGTACTGATAACTTTGCTTGATAATGATTTAATATCTTTAGTAAAAACCAAGCATTTAAAACACCGTCACCGCTTTTAAATAATGTCTTATTAATAATATGACCGGAGTTTTCTCCACCTAGTACGCCATGTTCTTCAGCTAAAGCTTTAAAGATATATTTATCACCAACATCAGTTTGAACAACTCTGATACCTAATTTCTCAAGCGCCTTAATTATACCTAAATTACTCATCTTTGACAAGACAACTACATCATTGTTTAACAGATTCATTTCTTTTAAGTATTTTGCCATAAGATAGATCAATAAATCACCGTCAATAATCTCACCTAAATCATCAATTACTAAAACTCTATCACCATCACCATCAAAGGCAAATCCTAAATCCAACTTGTTTTGAATAACTAACTTCTGTAAAGCTTCTAAGTGCGTTGAACCGCAGTCTAAATTAATATTTACTCCGTTTGGAACATTACCGATTACTTGATAATCATCCAAGAAACTTTCTAATGCTTCAATAGCTGAAGAAGTTGTTGCACCATTAGCTAAATCCAATCCAACATTAAAACTTATCTTCTTTTTGAAAGATTTAAAATTTAGAAAATACTTATCAATAACTGAAGCATCTTCAAACTCTTTACCTGATAAAACATCTTTTAAATCAATATCTTCATCAATGACCTTTTCAATTAATTCTTCCATTTCGGTGGTAGATTTTTCCCCACGATTAAAGATTTTAATGCCATTGTCTTGATAAGGATTATGACTGGCAGTTACCATTATTCCTAAAGTATCATTAACAACCGATGCAAAAGCTAAAATTGGTGTCGCATAGACACCAAGATCGCATACATCAATACCGGCCATTAAAGCGCCTTTTTTTATGTTTTCAACTATCATCGTTCCCGATACTCTCGTATCTCTTGCGATATAGATTCTATCGGTCAAATTTTTAAAATGATAAAGACTTTTTCCAACTCTTAAACTCAATTCGCTGCTTATAAAACTTTCCGCTTCACCTCTAATACCATCGGTCCCAAAATATTTCAAACCAAATCACCTACTCTACAGTTACTGATTTAGCCAAATTTCTTGGCTTATCAATATCAAGATTAAGTTCTTTAGCCTTATAATAAGCAATCAATTGCGTTGGCACAACACTTAAAAGCGGCGCCAACATTTGATGAACATCAGATAGAATGATATCGTCGGAATTGTCCGCAACACTCTCTAAAGAAATAATAATGGTTGTTGCACCTCTAGCTTTAACTTCATGGACATTACTTCTAGTATTATGACTAGTATTTTTTTGCGTGATAATCGCAATAACCGGAACATCCTTTTCAATCAAAGCAATAGTTCCATGTTTTAATTCTCCTGCCGCAAACCCTTCAGTTTGAATATAAGAAATTTCTTTTAATTTTAAAGCTGCTTCTAAAGAAGTATAATAATCAATGCCTCTACCAATATAGAAACAATTACGCTTCTTTAATTTCTTACTTACTAAACCTTCGATATATTCCTTTTGATCAATTAAACTTTCCATAGCTATAGAAACTCGGGAAAGTTCAAATGCTAAGTCAAAGTTCTTTTCTTTTGCTAAACCATAAGCAAGGATAGCTAAAACCGTTACTTGAGCTACATAAGCTTTTGTTGAAGCCACTGCTATCTCTGGACCAGCAAAGATTTCTAATCGCATATCAGCTTCTCTAGCTAGGGTAGAGGTAATAACGTTTGTTATTGTTAAACTTGGATAACCCATCTTTCTAATATTAACCAAACAAGCTCTCAAGTCAGCGGTTTCACCACTTTGAGATATCAAAATGAAAATACCATCTTTATCAAGTAATGGTGGATTATAAGCAAACTCACTAGCGATAAATACTTCTGTCGGAATCTTAGTTAAATTCTCAAAATAATACTTACCAATAAACCCAGCATGCATTGAAGTACCAGCTGCGATAATATAAATTCTTTTCTTATTCATAAATAAAGCTTTGACTTCATCACTGATTTTAAGCTTGCCATTAACCATATATTTCGCAAGTATTCTTCTAATAACGGCTGGTTGTTCCGAGATTTCTTTTAACATGAAATGCTCGTATCCGCCCTTATCGATTTCATTATCAGCTAAATCCATTTTATGTTGATCCAACTTAACTTTTTTTCCAATGATGTCATAAGCTTGAAAATCTGGTTTACCATTAGTCTTCGCAACGATAAAGGTTTTATCTTCAATTAAGTAATAATACTCTGAATTACCTACCAAAGCCATTAAGTCTGAACCAAAAGTGATGCCTTTGTCACTAGAACCAATTAAAAGCGGACTCTTATTCTTGGCCGCATAAATCTTATTAACTTCTTCATTATCCATAATTAATAAAGCGTATGATCCCTCTAATAAAGAAAGCGTCTTTCTTACAGCCTCTTCAGCTGACATTGTATGAGAAAACTTTTCTATTAAATTCGCAATAACTTCAGTATCAGTTTCACTAATTAGTTTAACTCCTTCTAAATATCTAGCAATAAGCTCTAAATAATTATCAATAACACCGTTATGAACAACGATGAATCTTTTAGAACTTGATGAATGTGGATGTGAGTTTACTTGATTAGGTTCACCATGTGTTGCCCATCTTGTGTGACCAATCCCCACCTTATTTTCCATATTATAATCAAAACTATTTATTAATAAATCAACCCTACCAACTGTCTTATAGGTTGTAAATTCCTTCTTGCTTGCATCCAAAAAACTAATTCCGCATGAATCATAACCACGGTATTCTAATTTCTTTAGTCCATTCAAAATTACATCGGTAGCTCTTAAATCACCAATATAACCAACTATTCCGCACATATATTCCCCTCCTAGACATAAAAATATTATAGCAAAAAAAATGAACAATTTCAATTCAATTATTTGCGCATAATAAAATACTAGGAGTTTTTCTTTAAAAATCCTTAAAAGAATTAATTACTGTAGTAATTACTAGCATACCAATATAGATAAACACATAGATGTAAAAATCTTGGTAGTAGATCAAATTATCGTCAATTAAAAATACCGGAAAAAATTGTAACAATACTTCTTGAACATCACTATCTAAGCCTTTAAAGTCATAGATGGTCTTTAAATACCAGAACATTAAAAGCGGTAAGCTAACCAAAATAAAATGATTGACAAAACTCAGCAAAAATTGAGCAAAACATGAAAAATAGATACTGATAAAAAATACCGAAAAAAGGCCGTTTACTACAAATTCTGCCTCTAGATTAAAAGGTGTTATGAGAATTGTATACCCCAACAAAAAGATTCCAACTGATAAAACATATAACAAACTAAAAACTATTGTAACTATTCCTCTAGCAATGTAAAATCTCATTTTATCTAAATTATTATTACAAGTATAGCTAACTAAAAAATCATTATTCTTTGATCCTAAATGAACACCTACAAAAATAGCCACGATAACACTAACAATCTCAATTATTAATAAACTTTCATGATAGTAATCAAATTGATACTCATTAATGAACGCATCGAGATAATTATATCCTAAGTCAATGTTTGAAGTAATAATTATCCCCACAAAAGACCCAATAATTAATCCTACAAAACATAAACTAAATATTTTTGAAAACAGATAATTAAACTGCAACTTAAAATAATTAATCATTTAATCATCCCGTTCTCTAACTCAATAATTCTTTTAGCTCTTGTCTTAAACTTATTAGGGTTATGAGTTGATATAATCACTAAATGCGTTTTTGCCAGTTTGTTTAAGTAACTAATCAACTTCTTCTCGCTTTCAAAATCAAGAGCTGTTAATGGTTCATCAAGCAAAACAATCTTTGGCTCATTAATCAAAGCTTGAATTAAATTTACCTTTTGTTTCATTCCGTTACTTAAAGTCTTGATTAATCTGTGACGATATTTCTCTAAATTAAAGAAACGGTAAAAATCAATCGTGCTTTCTCTTATTTCAAAACTACTTACGCCCTTAATTCTACCGATATTATACAGAAATTCCTCTACAGTCATAAAATCAGGCATAATGTAATTCTCTGGTGCGTAACCAATTCTAAATTTCCTTCTTTCAATATCGCCATGATACCTTACTAACTTCATGATGCATTTTAGAAGCGTTGATTTACCCGAACCATTCTTACCTACTATCAAATTGATATCACCGCTATTAAGCTCAACGGATAAGTCGAATATTCCCTTATCCTTACTATAAGCTTTAGTTAGATTCTTGATATTGATAGATATAGGAGTTGATATTTCCCACATATTCATCGAAATTCACCGTCTCATTCAAGAATAAATAATCATCGATACTTAAAGTATAAGTATTACCGTTATAACTATACTCAATAAAAAGTGGAAACCGAAAAAGTTTTTCAAAACCATCAAGATAAATTAGCGGAAAGACATAGTATCCTTCATCATCTATTAAAACTAAATCCTTTTCTACTTCTAAACTTAGATAATCAGGAATTATCTCACTAATCTTGCCAAGATGTTTAATGTCACTATAATAGTACTCTTTTAAATTAAACCCAATTTTTAAGTTATTTGTATAAATATCTCTAATCGTTATCTCACCATTGGTCAAATTATTAAACTTTATCATAACTCCAGCTAGATACTCTTTTTCTTCAATTACTTCAGTAATTCCAGATAGACTTATGTAATCTAAATAATTATCAACTTCAATACTTGTGAAGGTTAAATATAAATCCCCAACGGATACGCTTAAATTCTCTGAATTAATATAACTAATATCTAAAAAAGCATCTTCTATAACAAGATTAAGTCCTTCCATGTTTAGCGTCTCTAACTTGACTTCTATAAGATATTGATAATATAAATCACCTTGATATTGTAAGTTATTGTCAACTTCAGTAAAACTAACTAAATCAAGACTAATCTCTGTTTCATGATTTCTTAAAGCAATACTAGTAATATTATTCTTCTCAACTAAAAAATTACTGTTATCATTAAAAAATATACTAAAAGATAAACTTTCAGATTCAGTCATCAACCTCGAATAATCTAAATCCACAGTGAAATACTTTATCTCATTTTCCTTCTCATCGACCACAAATAAAAACACCGTACCGACCACAATATACAGGCCGATTACTAAAAAAATAATTTTTTTCATCTAGATTCTTTCCTTAACGATTTCATAGTATTCAGTCTTTACAGTAAAAGTTTCCCAACCGCCACTTTTAGTGTTTATCCAGAAGAAATAATACTTGCCAACACCATTGTTAACTTCACCAGTACCTCTTGTCAATATCTTTACGTAAGTCTTAGGATCGACAATAATTTCAAACTCATATTTCTCTTTATTAGTCGTTAGTTTTGAATAAGAAATACTCGCCTTAATATCCGCATCAACTTTCCCCTTAAACTTCTTAACGTCACCTTTAACCTCTAACTTAATTCCTCCTGTAGCTGAAATTTGATAATTTGTTTCTTCTTTTGTTTCTAAGCTAATGTTATGTTTTATTGAAGAATACCCATTATTAGATATCTTTAACTTTGTCTCCGAAACAAACTCGACATTCTCATTAGCGTGAACCACATTAATCTTCCAGCCAATAAACTTTTTCTTACTCAAATCCTTATAATAATCATCATAATTAGCTTCCGAAAAATCTTTAAGTAAAAATGCTTCATCACTATCAAACACAATCTCTTGATAGTTCTTATAATCTTCTGATCTTACTAAACTTACTCCTAAACTAACTAAACTAACGAAAAACAATATAAATACAAATCTTTTCATAAAAAAAACCTCCTCTTTTGTTTAAATAATACTTAAGAGGAGGTAAATTTCTTTTAATTTATTGAATTTTCTTTAAAATACTTCATCGCATCTTCATATCCCATATTAAATCTTTTTAATGCTTGATCTGAATCAAAGTTTAGCATACCGCCTAAAGACTTCCAACTTCTGATTTCATAAAGATTAATTCCCGGGAAGCGGTTCTTATTAATAAAGAATATTCGGTGAAGATGAATGACGATAACCGTGTCGCACCCTGCGTCAACTAAGGGTTTAACAGGAATATTATCGTATAAACCGCCATCAAAGACTTGTTGGCCCTCAAGCGATACTGAAGGAAATACAAAAGGAATTGAACATGAAGCAAGTATTTGTTTGGTTATATCATCCTTTTCCTGTTCATGAAGCGGTGAGTAAATCACTTGCGAATCATTTCTTAAATAATGTCTAAATGAAGCCTTTAAGAGCCCCATCGCGCCTTCGTTGTCCATACCGGCAGGAGAAAGCGTCACAAAGACTTTCTTTTCTTTTAACTTTTTAATATCTAAGTTGTCATCCAATAATTTCTCTAAGGCTTTTATTTCATAAATACCCTTATTGACAACTTCCATTTTTCTTTCTCTTAGCGTTTTAAAGATAGAAGTATCTTTACTAAAATCACTAGCCGGGTAATTGATCCACAAGTCTTTCATTTCATCTACACTTTTACATGTTAAAAGACTAGCATTAACAGAACCAATTGAAGTACCGCTAACTGCATAAACTTTTTCTAATATCCCTAATTCTTCTAATGCTTTTAAACATCCGACTTGATAAGCGCCTCTAGCGCCTCCACCGGTTAAACACAACCCTAATTTCTTCATAAATGCACCATTTCTAATAATTCATTCGTTTTTGATTCTGATAGACTTCTTTTATCGTTCCACCGCCAAGACATACTTCTCCGTCATAAAATACGCATGCCTGTCCGGGAGTCATCGCTCTAATTGGTTTATTACAGATAACTTCAATTAAGTTATCATCAAGCCATTTAATTAATACCGTATTATCTTCTTGACGATATCTGAACTTTGCTTTACATTCAATTTCGCCTGTAAACCTTTTAGGAGAGATCCAATTAATATCTTCTACAATTACACGGTTCGCAAACAAATACGGATTATTTAGTCCCTGTCCCGCTAACAATACATTTCTTTCCAAATCCTTACCAATCACAAACCAAGGCGCATTCTTAAACCGGTTATCACCACCGATATTTAAACCTTTTCTTTGACCGATTGTATAATACATCAACCCATCATGATGACCAATTACCTCACCATTAAGTGTTTGGATTTCGCCAGGTTTAGAGAATATATAATTCTTCAAAAAATTCTTAAAATCACGTTCGCCAATAAAACAAATTCCCGTTGAATCCTTCTTCTTAGCTGTTGGTAAATTTTCTTTTAGTGCGATTTTTCTAACCTCACTCTTATTTAATTCTCCAACCGGAAATAGACTCTTACTGAGTTGTTCTTGCGATAGTTGCGATAAGAAATAACTTTGATCTTTATTATTATCTTTACCCTTAAGTAAGAAAAACTCACCGTTTTCTTCCTTCACTCGGGCATAATGACCATAAGCAAAGTAATCAGCGCCTAAAGACTTAGCCACTTCTTGAAAACCAGCGAATTTAACATATTTATTACATAATATATCCGGATTAGGAGTTCTATTCTTCTTATACTCATCAATAAAATAAGTGAAAACATAATCCCAATACTCTTTAATAAAATCATGGCGATGCAGTTCGATACCTAAATGCTCAGCTACTTTTAAAGCGTCTAAATAATCTTGCTCCTGAGGGCAGATATCATCTGATAAACTCGGATTACCTAAAATATCATTATTAGCCGCTGAGTCCCAGTTTCTCATAAAGAGACCGACAACATCATAGCCTTGCTTTTTAAGTAAATATGCACTCACAGCACTATCAACGCCACCGCTTAAACCAACTACAACTCTTTTCATGATGACCTCTTAACGTCTGAAGGAAGTCTAAAGTCACTTCTTGGTGAAAGCGCAAAATCAAATACTTTCGGCGAATCAGGACTAGCAGTACGCTTAAATGCTTGCTGGAAGAAACGTTTAAAGAAGTTATCCGTATAAGCATTAGCCTCTTTTTCATCTAATCCAAAAGCGATATCTAATAAATACTTAATTCTTTCTGCTGTATCACCCGCAACCATATAACGATATAGAATAAAGTCATTGATTTCATATTTTCCAATTATTTCCTCAGTTTCTTGTGAACTTTTTAACTCAGGTGTTATCGGAGTATCAATAATATCATAAATAATTGCTTTTAAATCACTATCAGAATATTTATAATCGGCATAAGCTTTAAGCATATACCTCACAACAGTTTTAGGAACGCCACCGTTAACATTATACATTGACATTTGATCGCCGTTATAAGTTGACCAACCTAAAGCAATCTCTGATAAATCTCCAGTTCCTAAAACTAAACCATTAAGTTTATTAGCTAGATTCATTAAAACCATGGTTCTAGCTCTAGCTTGCGTATTTTCATATGTAGTGTCTTGAACAGTTTTATCATGTTTAATAAGCTCTAAATGATCTAAAATATGTTCTTTTAAATCAATCTCTTCATAAGATACGCCTAAAAGTTTCATCAACTCTGTTGCATTCTTATTTGTTCTTTCAGAAGTATGTAGTCCTGGTAAAGTATAAGCATGAATATTCTTCTTATCTAACCCTAAATATTCAAATGCCCCAACTGCCACAAGTAAAGCTAAGGTTGAATCCAACCCGCCACTTACACCAATAACTAAACTTTTGATATTTGTATGAACTAATCTTTTAGCTAATCCAAACTCTTGAATCGAACTGATTCTTTTAAAATTCTCTTTATGATTCTTCTTCGGTACGAAAGGATATTTATCCCAAACTTCCGCAAACTTAAAATTCTCAATTTTTGGTAATTCGAAACTAACAGTTTGATACTTCAAACGATATTTTAAAACCGAATCACGATAACTAGAATTAATTCGTCTTTCATATTTTAAACGATTGATATCGATATCAGTTTCCATAATCTCAGTCTCTAAAGAGAAAACATTCTTTTCTTTAATTAATCTCGCATTATTAGCGACGATATTATGACCAGAAAATACTGTTTCTGAACTAGATTCACTCGCTCCAGCTGATACATAGATATAAGCACCACTATTTTTTCTCGAATGTTCTAAAACGGCATTTCTTCTGACATGCTCCTTACCGACAACTTCATTTGAAGCACTGATATTAACAATCACATTTGCGCCATTAACGCTTAATAAATTTCCTGGAGTGATAGTTGCCCACATATCCTCACATATTTCCACGCCAAAACTAAACTCTTCATCAGAAAAGATAAGATTACCAAAAGGAACATTTTGTCCTAACAACTCAATCGTTTGATAATTATCGATACAATCAAAACCAGAGTTAAACCAACGTTTCTCATAATACTCTTT
>CAZMMT010000038.1:0-9343 GCA_964567465.1 uncultured Candidatus Izemoplasmatales bacterium
TATTGCTCATTCTTGAAGTTGGTGAAAACTTATAGTTTTGTCTTCTTGATGAACCTGTTGGTTCCATTTTCATTCTTCTTGCGTTGATTTTATCAATCATGTAAGATTTTAAAATCCCTTTTTCAATTAATACTCGACGTTGTTGAGGATATCCTTCATCGTCATAATTAGCTGACCCCCAGGCATTTTCAATTGTACCATCATCTAGTGCTGTAACAATATCAGACGCTACTTTTGTTCCTAGTTTATCACAAAATACAGATGCATTTTTAGCAACAGACGTAGCTTCTAATGAGTGACCGCAAGCTTCATGGAAAATTACTCCTCCAAAAGCATTGTGAATTACTACAGGCATAACTCCACTTGGACAATCGTCTGCATAAAGCATAGTCTTAGCTATTCTTGAAGCTGATTTAGCTGCTGCTGGAATATCCATTTCTTCAAATAAAAACTCATAACCTTTTCCAGAACCATCGCCATCAGAACCAGTTTGCATCATACCTTTATCAGCAGCTACTGCTGAAATCATTAATCTAACTTTAACTCTAGTTTCAGTAACAAATCTACCTTCTGAGTTGGCAATTAAAACATCTTTTTCATCATCAACAAGGTAGCAAATAACTTGTTTAATAACTGGGTCATATTCACTTGCGTGTTTGTAAGCAGTTTTAAGTAGTTTTACTTTATCAGATAAAGCAACTTCACTTGGTTTAATCTTAGCAAGATGTCTCTTTCCTACTTCTAACTCCATTAGTGGAGTTCTTTTTGTCAACTGATCATCATGAAATGATTTTGATAAATCCTTTGCTAATTTGATTAAATCTTCAGGATTTTTGCTATTGGTATAACCATAAACTGATTGGAATTTTTTAGCTACTCTGATTCCAACACCAAAAGATTTAGTATTATTAGACTTTTCCAGTCTTCCTGATACTGATTGTAAAACTGATGCTTGATGGTCTTCGATATAAACCTCAGAAAAATCAGCACCTGTCTCAAGAGCGGCATCAAGAATTTCTTCAATTAATTTTTGCTCTAATAACATATGTTCCTCCTAAATAAATTCTTTCTAATATTTTATCATAAATTAGTTGACTAAACAACTAAATATTACCTACTGTCTTGATAAGAAAATCTTTGAGTACTTATCCTTTAAATATTCAATATAATATTTAGGATTGAATTCTTCTCCAGTAATCATTACTAACAATTCCTTTGGTGTTTTACTAGAACCATACTTATGTAATTTTTCCTTTAGCCATTCGTTAATTTTATCGATTTGATTTTCTTTAATAAGTTTTGGGAGAATTAATTCTTTTCTCATGGCGTGATAAATTTGTGCTGAATAGGCAGTTCCTAATGCGTATGTTGGAAAATAACCAATCATTCCATCGCTCCAGTGAACGTCTTGCAAAACACCTTCGCTATCATTTTCTGGTCTAATGCCTAAATACTCTTCCATTTTATCATTCCATACTGAAGGTAATTCATCTACAGTAATCTCATCGTTGATTAACATTCTTTCAATATCGTATCTTAACATAATATGTAGTGGATATGTTAATTCATCAGCTTCGATTCTAATCAACGATGCTTCTACTTGGTTAACCGCACGGTACATATCGCTAAGAGTGATTCCTTGTGTTTGTTCTGGATATAATTCTTTAAACTTTGGTAAGTGTGCATCCCAAAACTCATATGATCTACCAATGATGTTTTCATAGAATCTTGATTGTGATTCATGCATACCCATTGAAGTTCCGCCGTTTAATAAAGTATCATCATATTTAGTAGATACTTGTTGTTCATAAATTGCATGACCTAACTCATGAATAGCTGCGAAGATACTTGAAAAAACATAATCTTCAAGATACTTTGTTGTAAATCTAACATCTTCAGGGGATGTATTCCAAGTGAACGGATGAACTGATTTTTTCATTAATCCGCCTTCACGATTAAAATGGAAGACATCAACTAGATAATCGCAAAATTGTTCTTGCTTCTTTACATCATATTTATCATTGATAAATTTGCTGTAATCTCTTTTTTTAGCATCTAAAACTGTTTTCACAAAAGGAACTAAATCTGTTTTTAAAGCGTTAAAAAACATGTCATATTCCTTCATAGTCATGCCTTCTTCATAGTCATCAAGTAAGGTATCGTAAGGATTAGCATCTTTATTATAATAAAGGGCAAATTTTTTATTGAATTCAATAATTTTAGCTAAGTTTTCTTTGAAAGACGGATAGTCATCATTCTTTTTAGCATCTTCCCATATTAACTGTGAATCATTTATTAATCTTCGATATTCTAAGTATTCTTCTTCTGGAATATTAACTATTTTATCAATATCTTTTTTCGCTTTTCTAACTTCTCTTTGTAAATGATCATCTAACATATCAATTTGATCATATAACTTATTAACTGTCTTAATAGTCTCCGGATTTGTTTGTAAAGCAAACAACTCTTTGCTTAATACTCCAAGCATTTCTCCTCTTCTACGAAAAGAATTTCTTGGCGCTTCAGTATTTGAATCCCATCCAGCTAAAGATAAAACGTATACGTAAGCTTTGATTTTTTTAATGTCTTCCCTAAATCTTTTCTCTAAGTCCACAAATTTCACCTCTTTTATTTAATTACTTCTTTATCATTATAACACTTTTTATTACGATTTTAATCAAAAAAATAAGAAGAGTTTTTGAATTCTAACTCTAATTATTTTTATTAATGTTTTTTAAAAGTTAATTAATATTTATGTCGCCGCTTACTGATGATTTTTTTATAACTTCAATCTTTTTTTCTTTATTCTTGTTGTCAATATCAACATCACCGGAAACCGTTCTAATTGTTAGTTCGCTTGGATAAAACTCTTTTCCTTCGAAATCACCACTAACTAATCTAATTAAGGCTTGTTTACAGTTTACATTATCTACTTCAATATCGCCACTTACACTGCTTAGATTAAAGTCTTCGGTAATAGAAATATCTTTTAAAGACATGTCGCCGCTTACTAATGATACTTTAAATTGTGTAGAAGTCATATTTTTCATTTTGATATCGCCATTTATTGTGTCAACTCCAATTGTACCAAATTGATTATCTTGGAAATCGAAATCCCCATTAGTTACTTTAAACTTGATATTATCAACATTGATGTTTTTTACTAACCCATCACCATTGATATTTGAGAAATTAAAATCTTTTACTTTGTATTGGTTAGGTAACTTAAGAATAAATTTTGAATTGCGTAAAAAATTAAAAAATTCAGTATATTGTTTCCTAGGTTTTTTGATATACAATGTATTGCCTTCGAATTTTATTTCAAAATCCTTTAATCTTCGAACTTTTCTAGCTTCAATTTGAATCTTGTTTGAGTTAGTCGTTTCAATATCAATATCTTCATTTAGCAGTTCAATAACTACATTATATTCACCCTCAGGCAAAAATTCAAAAGTGTTATTTGAACTATCTGTTTTTTCATTCGGTGCATGTTCACTAGCTAATTCATTAGCAATTTTTTCTGGGCTGCCAAACTTATTTTCTAAATCTTTTTCTAATAAGCCAGACTCCATTGCTTCTTCGACCATCTCTGAAAAATCGTTAATGATTTCTTCAATTTCTGATTCGTTTAAATTTGTTTTACTAAGTTCTTTCTTTAAATCTTCGATAAATTTCATCTTCATTTTTCCCTTCTTTATTTAATATTTGATACACTCCGCCGATAAATTGATCCCATTCGTCTCTTAGTTTGAAATAGTATTCAAACCCTTTTTTAGTTGTTTTATAGTATTTTCTAGCTGCACCCTGATTTGATTCTACAAGATAAGTTTCAAAGTAACCATCTTTTGTTAATCTTCTTAGTATGGGATAGATTGTATTATCATTAACATTGATATGTTCAGAAATGCTATCAATAACAGCGTAACCATATTTGTCTTCTAATAACAGTTCTTTCAATACGCATAACTCAATTATCCCTTTTTTAAATTGAGAGTTCATATATACCTCCTTTTAAACCTATTGTAACACAGTATTGTGCATTACACAATACATAATTAAAAAAAAGAGAGTTTTTTTCAAACCCTCTTATTCATCATACATTTTTTCGTAATCATCCATATACTCATTGTACTCTTCGTCGTCAAAATCTTCTTCTTCCTCAATGTCGTATGTGAAATCTTCTTCTTCCTCTTCTTCGATGTCGATATCTTCATCTTCTTCTTCAAATTCATCAAATAAACTTTCGTCATCATCATCTGAAAAATCTTCGTTGAATTCGTCATCTAATTCATCATCTATTTCAATATCATCTTCTATATCTTCATCAGTGTAATCTTTTTCATAGATGTTGTCATCTTCTTCGTCTTCTTCTTCATCAATTTCATCTTCTTCTTCATCAAAGTCATCAACTTCATCAATGTCATCATAAGCAGAAAGTTCTTCTTCATAATCAGGATACTCATCGTAATAAGCTCCATCTTTATCCCATAAATCAATGGCTTGTCGACCTTTGATATCCCACTCGTCATCACCAACATAAATAAACTTAGCTGAAAGAATGAAATCTGCGTATACTTGTGAAATCATTTCCATTTTCTCTTCTGGAGAAATTTCTTTTTCTTCAACAATACGATCAAATATTTCCATAAAAGTCATAGCTTTATTATTTTCTTTCAATATTAAGTTAGCTAGTTCCATGATTGACATGTTTTTTCTATCTGTCATTTATAACCATCCAATCTCAAAAATTATATCTTATTTAATGCTTTACATATTATATAGCAAAGTAAATAATATTACAAGTAAGAATTTCTAAAACTTTTTACAAGTGTTCTAATTCATCTGAATGATAAGAAAAATCCTTACTTATCACGTTTATTGCCATGTTATTGCAGTGATCTCCGATTCTTTCAATATTGGATAAAATATCAACATAAAAACCGGCTTCGTTTTCTGTGCATGTTTTGTCATTGATTCTATTAATATGATTTTTTCGGTAATCTTTTACAATTTTGTCTAACTCTTCTTCAGTTCTTGTTACTTCGATTGCCAAATCATGATCTTCATTAAAATATGCTTTTAATGATTTCTCTAACTGTGATCTGATTACTTGGAATAAATGTAGTAATTCTTCTTTTGTTTTATCGTGCATTACAATTCTTTTTTCTTTTCTTTCTTGGAAGAATTCAAATAGATTATCAAAGTGATCTCCGATTCTTTCCAAGTCTGTTATTGTATCAATATTTTTTGCTACTCTTTGAATTTGTCTATCACTTAAATCATTAGCACCAATATCCACCAAGTAGTTATGAATCTTATCATCCATGGAATCAAGCATCTCTTCACATTGAATACCTAGTTCTATAGCTTTTTCATCATTATCAAATGCGTAATTATAGGTAAATTCTAACATGCCTCTAGCTACATTACCCATATTCATCATCGCTTTTTTAACGTTTTCTAAAGCTAAATCCGGTGATCCTTTTAGAAGTAATTTATCTAGTACTACATCATCCATTTCAATTTCATCTTTGGCTGGAATTAGTTTAGAAACTGTCCAAACCATTTGCTTTATGAACCAGAATAATATAAATACTGTTGCTAAGTTAAAACTAACATGCGCCAAAGAAATAGTAAATTTATTCGATAAGTAATCAGCGCCAACTATCGATTCTGATAAAAACGCAATGAATCTTGTATAAGGACCGATTAATATCAAGAATAATATCGTACCAAAAGCATTAAAGAGAACGTGAACTAAAGCTGTTCTTTTTGCGCTTGACGTGCCTCCTATTGAAGCCATTATTGATGTTACTGTTGTACCGATATTATCACCTAGAACAATAGCGATAGCACCCATTAACGGAACCCCACCAGTTGAGAAAAGTTGTTGTAAGATACCAATAGTTGCACTAGATGATTGAATTATCGCGGTTGTTATAACCCCAACTATGACACCCAGAATCGGTTTGTCCCCAACACTTTGTAGTACTTCTGCAAAAGCTGGTAATTGCACTAATTGTTTTAATGCGGCACCCATTGTGTCTAGTCCGAAAAACAGTAAACCGAATCCAAATAATACTTTACCAAAATGCTGGATTTTTTTCCTTCTTACAAAGAAAATAAGTATTGACCCAACAAAGATTATCGGGAAGGAGAATCCTCCAATATCTAAACTTATCAAAACAGATGTGAATGTTGTACCAATGTTAGCTCCAAAGATTACTCCGACTGCTTGAGGCAATGTCATCAATCCCGCTCTTACTAATCCAACAACAAGAGCACTGGTTGCGCTTGATGATTGAATTATTGCGGTGAGTAATATACCCACTAAAATTCCTTTTAGTGGTGTATTAGTGGTTTTTTCTAGAAATAGTTTGAGTTTAGCTCCTGCGAGTTTTTTTAAAGAATCACTCATTAAATTGATTCCGTATAAGAAAACTCCCAAGCCTCCAACAATTTCAAAAATTGTTATTTTCCAATCGATATCCGCTAAGAATATTGGCAGCATATATTTCTCCCGATAAGATAGATTTAAAACCGAGTTTATTATATCAAATCAAGTAAAAATTACAAGGAAAAAATTCAGATTATTTTAAGCTATTTTTATACTCTTTGACTAGTTCATCAGCGTCTTTTAATAAATCATCTGTTTTGTCCCAAGTTCCTAGGTTAGCACCACATGCAAGTGCATGTCCGCCTCCGTCATATTTGTTAGCTAATTTATCAATAGCTGGACCCTTTGATCTAAGTCTTGCTCTTACAATATTATTTTCGTATTCCGCAAACAACATCCAAACAGGGCAGTCTTCTAGAGTAGACAATTCATTTACTAATGAAGTAGCTTCTTCTAATGAAACATCAAATTGATTAATTATGTCTGGAGTCATTTTTATATAAGCAACTCCATTTTCTGTTTTTTGGAAGTTTAATAAAACGTATCCTTGGAGTTTCATTAAACTTTCAGATTTTGCACTTAATCTTGTTAAGATATCAACAAAATCAAGTCCATACTCTAATAAATGCGCTACAGCTATGAAAGTATCAGCTGTAACAGATCTAAATCTAAATCTACCGGTATCGGTAACGATGCCTGTATAAAGAGCTGTCGCAGCTTGCATGTTCATCTTCAATTCTTCTTGAAACTTTAAAAAGAATTCGAGAATTATTTGTGCTGTTGCTGGTCTTGTAGTATCAACATAAATCAAATCGCCGTAATCGGATACTGGTATGTGATGATCAATTTTAATTACATACTTGGCAAGTTTAAATCTTTGGTCAGATACTCTATCTTGTGATGCAGTATCAACTACTATTGATAAAGCATCTTTAAATAATTCATCATCAACTACGTCTGGTGTTCCTACGAAGTCTACATATTCAGCAGATTCGCCTACTACATATACTTCCTTATTAGGAAAACTTTCTTTAATAATATGTTTTAATCCGAATCCTGCACCATAACAATCTCCATCTGGTCTTATATGCATATGGATCATTATTCGATCAAACTCTTTAATCTTTTGTAATATATGTTCTCTAATCATTTTATTTCCCTTCTTTTTTAACTAATTTATTTAAATCCTTTATTATCAAGTCAACTTCATCCCAAGTGTCGACGCTGCATCCACAAGCATAAAGATGCCCGCCGCCACCATATTTTTTAGCGACTTCCAAAACTTGATAATTTCTTGATCTTAATTCACACACTATTTTATTTGTCTTTTTGTCATAAGTGAAATTCGCCCAAATTGGAACCTCTTGAATCCCAGACATTTGGCTTATTAATCCTCTACTGACAAAGTTTGCGTCTAGATTATACTGATCTAAAAATTCTTGGGTGTTTTTCTTATATGCAACATTCTTTTTGGTAAATTCCACATTGTTAAAAAATATGTTTTTAATCTTTTTATTATCTAATGATTCTAGATATATTTGGTCGTGGATTTCTTGAATGTTAATACCTTTTTCAAGTAGAATTGCGGCTACTTTTAATGTATGTGGTGTAGTAGAATTATACATAAATCTTCCTGTGTCACCGATTATACCCATGTATAGTGCTCTAGCGCTACTTTGATTAATATCTATCTTTAAACTCAATAAAAAGCTGGCAATCATTTCTGAAGTTGAAGATGCATCCACATCTCTAATGTAGTAATCATATTCAATATCAGGGATATTTTGATGGTGATCAAATAAAACCAGCTTATCATGATATAAATAATCTTCTTCATTTAACATTTGTTTTGCGACAGTGTCAAGGACAAAAACCAATGACTTACTTTTAATTTCATCGGAGACTTCATCTAGTTCTTGAAAGTAGTTTTGGTTATTGGTATCTCCTATAGCATAGATTTTTTTATTTGGAAATTTAGCTTTTAATGCATGGTATAATCCAAACTGAGAACCATATGCATCTAAATCTGGGTTTTTATGTCTAGCAATCACAATCGAGTCATATTCTTGAATCAAATTATAAACTTCTCTTTCCATAAACTTCTCCCCTTTTTTTGTATAGCAGTACATTTTATCATAATTATTAATAAATTTCTATACATATGATTTGCAATTGTCATTCTAATATTATTATTCTTTATATTTATGTACTAATATGCTATAATAATTGAGCACAAAATAATGAGAGGTAATAAAACATGATTAAACTTAAAAAAATACTGATTTTTATGTTAATAGTTCTTTCCGTTGGAGCTGTTGTAAGCTGTGGTGAAATAACTACAACTAATGCAACAACAAACATAAACTCAACAGAACTTACAACTATCGATACGACTACTATCAGCTCAACTACTAACTCGTCTTCAACTGCAGATGTAGTTACTACACAACCGCCAGTAACCACAACCACAACGTTTTTAACTACTGAAGCAACAACTTCTATGGTTGAAACCACTACTAATGGTTATATTGGTATTGAAGTGACTGAAGTTAATAAAACCGAGTATCAATACAATGAAGAATTCGATGAAGATTCAATCGTTGTTATTTTAAAAAGAGCTAGTGGTCAATTTATTCCTTTAAGCAAAGGGATGTATACTGTTAGTGGATTTGATTCAACTATTGAAGGTGAGATTGAAATAACTGTCACTTATACAGATTTTTCTACTACATTTTATGTAACTATTTTACCTTATGAAGGTTTTGTAATTACAATGCCTTATTACTATAGCGCTCAAGGTTTAACTGGTAATGCTTTATTCTTAGAACTTAGAGACATTGTTAATACTGGTTTTGTTGGTATATCTTATGGTGATGCAAGATATATCCTTGATGAGAGTGATGCAGACCCTAATAATCCAAACAATGTAATTTTAGTTTATTTAGG
>CAZMMT010000039.1:0-8979 GCA_964567465.1 uncultured Candidatus Izemoplasmatales bacterium
GTCATTTGCGAAATAGCAATGATGTCCATAAACTCCTGAGAGGTTAACCATTGAAATTTATCCATTTCCGCTGCGATTAAAGGTATCATTGCGAAACCACCGCCAAAATTGAAAAGAGCAATTTTAGCAAACATTAAGAAAAGTGTAAGTAGTATCATATTATTTCTTCTCCTTTTCTAAAACTTTTCGTTTTAATTTAGGGAAGAAAAAATAAGTTATTAATCCGAATACCAAGCCACCAATAATTATAAAGACTGGTTCAATATCGGTTAAAATCAATAAAACTACCGCAGCTACTACAATCGTAGATGTGTAAATATCTACAGCTGCTTTCTTTAAAATTCTGATTGAAGCGGCCGCAATCAAACCCGCTACTACTGATCTAATACCTAAAAAAGAATTTTGCACCACTTCTAAATCTTTAAATTGAGTAAAGAACATTGCGATTAATACAATAATTATAAAAGACGGTAAGATTACTCCCAATACCGATACAATAGCGCCTTTAACTTTAGCGATTCGATACCCTACCAAAGCAGACATATTTGTAGCTAAAGCCCCAGGTATAGATTGGGTAATAGCAATAATATCAACGATTTCATCTTCAGCAATCCATTTTTTCTTATTGACCATTTCTCTCTCAATCAGAGGAACCATTACATAGCCGCCTCCTAAGGTGAAGAGACCGATTCTAAAGAAGGTAAAAAATAGATTTAGCAAAATATATTTTCTATTCATAATCAAGCCTTTCAAATACAGTATTTTAATATATTCTAAGATATTTACAAAGACTATTATATAACATCTAGCACTATTTTCAAAGATAAACAAAACACATTGCGTTTATAATTCATAGATTACAAATAAAAGGCAAAATAAAAAAAGCAAAATATTCACCCAATTCTTGAAGTGCAATACATTGCTTTTAAGATAGTTATAAACTACTTATTGGTTTGTTTATTTTGCTTTTTATTATCATATTTTGAATAATTTTTAGGTTCTATCTTTTTCTTCTTATTTTTACTGTAATTTCTTCTATCGGAAAAATTTGCTTCTCCATATCTCTTTGTTGCTTCATTTCTAGTTTTAGGTGTTTGATTTTGCTTACTATAAGAAGGACTAGCTTGTATCTTAGAATAAACTTGGTCAATCGCTACTGGAACATTCATTTTAATATGTCTTTGGATTGCTTGAAGAAGATTAGCTTCATCTTCAGAACAAAAAGAAATAACTTTCCCACCTAATCCTGCTCTTCCTGTACGTCCCATTCTGTGAATGTATGTTTCCGGAACATCAGGTAAATCAAAATTAATAACGTGAGATAACTCATCAATATCAATTCCTCTAGCTGCTATATCAGTAGCTACTAAAACCCTTAAGTTCTTGGCTTTAAACTGAAATAAAGCTTCTTGTCTTGCACCTTGAGATTTATTCCCATGGATAGATTCCGACTTTATACCAGCCGCTATTAAATTCTTAACAATTTTATTAGCGCCGTGCTTAGTTCTTGAAAAAACTAAAACTGATTTTAATTCTTGGTCACTCAGTAATTTAATCAGAAGACTCATTTTTTTGCTTTTTTCCACAAAATATATCGATTGCGTAATCTTTTCAATTATCTCTTCTTCAGGAGTAATTTGAATTCTTACCGGTTCATTTAATATTTCTGAAGCTAAATTCAAAATTGCTTTTGGCATTGTCGCTGAGAAAAACATCGTTTGTCTTTCCTTAGGGATCAAAGCGATAATCTTTCTAACATCTTTGATAAAACCCATGTCTAACATTCTATCAGCTTCATCTAAGACTAAAAAGGATACCTTACTTAAAGATAACTTCTTTTGCTGGATTAAATCCAGTAATCTACCTGGTGTCGCAATCAATATGTCAACACCTTGATTTAAGATTCTAATTTGTTTTGATTGATTGACGCCGCCAAAGATTACAGTAGTTCTTAAATTTATATTTTTACCATATTCTTTAAAATTATCATGAATTTGTAATGCTAGCTCTCTAGTTGGTGCTAGTACTAAAGCTTCTATTGCTTTGTTTGTTTTTTCTTTTTGTCTTTTAAGAAATAAGTTTTGTAAAATCGGTATAGCAAAAGCTGCTGTTTTACCAGTGCCTGTTTGAGCACTTCCTAGTATATCTTTACCCTCTAACAAAACTGGGATAGCTGCTATTTGGATTGGTGTTGGATCTTCATACTCTTTTGTTTTTAAAGCTGTTAAGATTGGTTCGATAATTTTTAGTTCTTGAAATGTCATTAATTTGATTGCTCCTTTAAATTTTAAGGTCTTATATATTCAATCAAATTGATGAAAAATGCTGAACATAAAAACTCAATACCTATCAATCATACCACAATTTGAGATATTTACAATTTTTTTAGTTCTATTGAGGGAAAATAAGCTAAGTAAGCTCCAAAACTATTAAATAATACTAATTATTATTCACAAAATAAAAAAGGGAAAAATCATTTCCCTTTATTAATTCTTATTTTTTTTATTAACCTTAGCGTATTTTAACTTAAATTATCTCAATTATCTTTTTTAAAGAACCAATTTGAACTTCAATCGTTCTTTTTTCTTCTACCCAAAGTAAATCTTCATCATATAAACTTAAATCATCTTCTGTTAATTTAAAAATTACTGATTTAGTTTCATTAGGTTCTAGATGAATCTTCTTGAACCCTTTTAAAGATTTTATTGGTCTAGTAACTGAAGCGTATTGATCTTGTAGATACAATTGTACAATTTCATCTCCTGCAAAATTTCCGATATTCTTAACATCGAGACTAATTAAACAATCATCACCTAATTTTACTTGATCTAACACTTGTAGATTTTCATATTCAAAATTAGTATAACTTAATCCATATCCAAAAAAGTATAGTGGGTCATATTTTGTAAAAATCTCTGCACTTGTATATCTTCTTGCATTATAGACAACAGGAATTTGATTTCCATCTTTTGGGAAAGTTATCGGTAATTTACCTGATGGGTTATAGTCACCAAACAAGCAATCAGTTATTGCTTCTGCACCAAAAGAACCCGGAAGATATGCCCATAAAATTGAATCTATATTTTCTTGCGGCCAAATCATATTTACCGGTCTACCGATGACAGAAACCATTACTATAGGCAAATTAGTTTCTTTAGCTGCCTTGAGCAAATCAAGTTCTTCTTTTTCAATAGCTAAATCATTTGAGTCTCCTAACCATTCTGAATGAGGAGTTTCTCCAACTATCGATAAACACAAATCAAAGTTTGTTATATTTAAATTGATTTCACTTAATTCTTTTAAATTCTTAACATATGTAATTTCACAATTAGGAAGTTTTAACTTTAAAGCTTCAATTATTGTTAAAAAGTCTAAATCTTCTTCCTTAGCAATGTCCCAACCCAGCGTCCATCCACCGCATAAACGGCTCTTGGAACTAGCGGTTTTACCAGTAACAAGAATCGATTTAATATTCTTTGATAAAGGTAAAAGTTTATTATCATTCTTTAATAAAACAATTGATTCTAAAGCTATTCTTTTACCAAGAATTTTACTCTCAGTATTTCCATTAAACGCAATCGCTTTATTAACATCAATTTCATTTTTCTCAAACATCCCTAATTCAAACTTAACTCTTAAAACTCTTTTTACAGTTTCATTTAATCGTTCTAGAGTTATTTTGTTTTCATTAACCAATTTTTCCATTATTTCTAGAGTTTCAACATCAGCCACCATCATGTTAATGTCTAGTCCCGCATTAAAAGCCTTCATTATAGCTTCTTCTTTTGTTCTTGCGATGTGATGACGTTTATTTAAACGATAAACATCATCCCAATCAGATAATGTCAGACCTTTAAAACCTAATTTATTTCTTAAAACATCAGTCATTAATTTTTTAGATGCTGGCATCGGTGTTCCATTGACATCACCACCGCTAACCATTATGGTTTTAACGTCAGCTTTAATCGCTGCTTGAAATGGTGGTAAGTGTGTTTCCCAAATAGTTCTTTCCGATAAGTCAGCTGGGATTCTATCCATACCATTACTAGATTCACCATAACCTAAATAATGTTTTGCACAAGCACCAACTCCACCAGTTGATTGCATACCCTCTACTAAAACTTCACTCATCTTCGCTGCTAAATATGGATCTTCACCTAAAGATTCATATACTCTTCCCCAACGTTGATCTCTTGCGACATCAACAGTAGGAGCGAAATTAATGTTAATTCCAACAGTTTCAAGTTCTTTTCCAACAACTTTAGCATACTCTTTAACTAAATCTAAATTCCAAGTTGAAACAACACCTAAATTATGAGAAAAAATGGTTGAACCCTTGATGAAGTTAACTCCATGAACGGCATCTACCCCAAAGAATAAAGGTATTTGTAGTCTTGTGGTATTTAGGTTATATTGATTTATCTTCTTTATAAATTCCGCCCACATTTCTGCCGTATCGTTTCCAAGGCTAGAAATTCCGCCAAATAGCAAGAACCCAATATGATATTCATTCAATAATTTGTCGATAAATCTCTCATCCAAAAGGCCGCTAAAATTCTCACCTTTTTCTTTGATTAAACTGTCAAACAAAAAGAAAGGTTCAATCATATGACATTGCCCTATCTTTTCCTTTAAAGTCATTTTTGCTAATAAATCGTTTATTCTTTGTTCGATATTATTTCCCATTTGTTAAACCCATCCTTAGGTATTATTATTTACTATAATTCGTTAGTATTTCTAAATAAATACAGTGATTAGATATTGAATAGCGCCAATAAAAGCACCTAAAAACAATCCGACAATTTCGACAAATCTTAATTCTTTACTCATTAAACCAACCATAATTTTCTCAAATTCAACGAAATCAAGTTCATCAATTCTTTCTTTAACTAGCTTTTGAATATCTAAATTATCCAATCCTGTTTGTTGAAATTCTGCTAACATCTCATCAAACATTTCATCTCCGTGTTTATCTACATACTTCTGAACAAAACCTTTTAAATCGCCACCGACAAACATCGCTAATACAGAAGGTATCGATTGAGATAACTTTTCAACAATCATTTTCTTCATTTTAGTCTTAATTACATCAATCTTTTCTTCACTCATTAATTGACTCATTATGACTTCTTTAGATAGTAATTCTTGTTCAATTATATTAGCTAAAGACACGGCTATTTGATCTTTTCTTCTTGGAAAAACGCCTTGAATCTTTATACCTAAGAATTTATGTGGATTTATTGGTCTAAATAACATCTTTATAGCTACTTTATTAGTTAGCCAACCAATAAGACCACCAATGATTACTAATAAAACAAATCTAAGAATGTCCATATTTCACCTCGTAAAAATATAATAATTAGTTTTTATTTACCTTACTTATTCTTAAGTTTTTTAGTAAGGTTTGATTATAAAATTTAATCATCAAGCCACTAAATAAAACTGTAATTAATGTACCTATTCCAATACCGGAAATTTCTCCAAACAATAAACCAAATGTTATAGCTAATAAAAAAGCTATACCATAAGTAATATAAGTACCCAAAGCATCATTCTTACATACCGTTTGCATTTGATATAAGAAAACATCACAAGGATGAACAGCTATAAGAACTTTTAAATGTAAGGCAATAGAAAAGATTAAAATTCCTAAGCCTATGAAATTAATAACTAAACGTAATACAAAATTCCATTCTGTCATATTAGGTATTAACCAAATAAACAAATCTGACAACATACCAAAAGAAACAAGAAAAGCAAAAGACAAAATAGTTTCTATAATATTAATTTTCTTACTGATTACAATCGCAATTAGATAAAAAACTATCGCCATAATAATAAAGGCGGTACCGAAAGAAATATTTAAAAATCTTCCGATATTAAAAGCAGCGCTTCCCCAAGCAGTAAGTCCTAGTGATGTGTTAGTCATTAGTGCTGTTCCTAAAGCATTTCCGATAACAGCACAAATAAGTAAGAATATTGTTCTCTTCATCTATTTCAACCAGTAAAAATTTCAAATTTTTTAATTCTATTTAAATATTGTTACATCACCAAAAACCATTACTTGATTATCTTTATATACTAAGGCACCATTATTTGAAATACCATAAACAGTTTTAACGCCTTTTTTTAATACTTTCTCGATACTTTCATCTTGTGACTTTGTGCTAGAGTAGTGGACTTCAATACTAAAGTTATCGTTAATCAATCCTAAACCTTCAAAGTACTTAAACTCAGGATATTCATCATCCGGTGAGCCAAAATATTCCTTAAGTTGAATCATGGCGCCAGCACTTGAACCGATGATGATATTACACTTCTTTATTTCCGGTAACAAATCTTTTTCGATGATTCGTTCCATCGATAATTCAGCGCTACCACCAGTAAAAAATACTGCGTCTGATTGTTCAATAATTTTTTTCATAGTTTTTACTTCTTCAGTAAAATAATTAAGTAGTAAGATATTTTCTTTATCAACACCCAAACTTAAGAATTGATTAATAATATCAAAGTAATAAACTCCGTTAATTTTGTTATATAACCTGTCCCAATCTGCCAAATCTTTTATTTCATCATTAGAAAAGGAAAAAGGAATTACTACTACTTTTGTATGTTTGTTAATATATTTACTGGTTTCTGTAATTAACCAATCTTTATCAATATCATAATTGCTTAAAAGAATATTAATCAAAATATCTCTCCTTTAATTAACTCAATATATCTAAATAAGATTATAGCATTTTTCTTATAAAATCAATCATGATATTTCTTTAGTTATATCTCAGTCCATATCCATAAGGAAACAATGGATAATCCTCATCATAATCTTCTCTATTTGAAGTGTATCCAACTTGCGTAATATCAGCTGGCCAGGTAAATGATAGTTTACCAATAAAATCATAATCACCAAATAACATATCGCTAATAGCTAATCCACCTTCACTGCCTGGTAGCCACGCAGCCACAAAACTATCAAAATACTGTAAGTAATTTTCAAATAATAACGGTCTTCCGCTTATTAAGATCCCAACTACATTCTTCCCCGCATTATGAGCTTCTTGGGCTATTTGCAAAGCTGCAAAATTATCAGGATGAGCATTTCCGCTTGTAAGGGTTAAAACATTATTATCCCCAACACCTTCTGAATAAGGATTCTCAGCTAAAACTACAACTACAGTATCAGAGGTTTGCCAAGTGCTTGTGGATGTTCCTGAATTTGTATTTAAAACATCTGTCATTGCGTCTTTAATGCTTGTTCCTACACCGATGTCTGCTTGATTATTGCCTTGCCAATAAGTTGTCCAACCGCCACAAAGCAACCCAACATTATCACTGGCTGGTCCAGTGATAAAAACATTGCTTGACTTTGACAATGGCAAAGAATTATTATCGTTTTTTAAAAGTACTAAACTCTCTCTAGCTGCTAGTCTTGCTAAATCTTGATGTTCTTGACTATATAGATATGAACTATCTAATCTATTAAATGGATTGGCGAATAAACCGCGTTCGTACTTAACAGTTAAGATTCTTCTAACTGCATCATTAATTCTTTCCATTGAAATATCACTATTATTAACAGCGTTAACTATATTATCAATTGCTGCAGCCCAATCATATGGTTCCATTAGCATATCAATTCCGGCATTAACACTAGCTACTACTTGATCATAAAAACTCCCTGGCAATTGATGGATTGCATTCCAATCGCTAATAACAAAGCCTTCAAATCCCATTTCTTCTTTTAAAACATCATTAATCCAATAACCATACCCATGCATTTTTATACCGTTGATTGAATTATAGGAAATCATTACGGTATCTACTCCAGCAGCAACTGCTTCATAATAAGGTGCTAGATATAGTGCTCTTATAAGTGCTTCAGTACCGATGACATTACCTTGATCAATCCCACCTGTTGTTCCACCATCACCTAAGTAATGTTTAGCAGTTGCACTTACACCATTTTCTTCAAAACCTAAGATAGCAGCTTGTGCTAAATTGATATGAATTTCAGGGTTTTCGCTAAACCCTTCATATGTTCTTCCCCAACTAATATTTTGCACAACGCTAAAAGCAGGCGCGAAGGTCCAATTGATTCCTGTTACTAACATTTCTTCAGCTGTAGCTTTAGAAATGTTATAGATTAAATCAGGATTATTTGTCATTCCTAAACCAATATTATGCGGAAAAATTGTCGCTCCATATAAATTATTATTACCATGAACCGCATCAATACCATAGATTAAAGGTATTCCGCTTGATGAGTTTAAAGCCGCTGCTTGATAATCACTATACATATCATACCAAATATCGACTGAATCATTATAAGCTGTTGGATGACTTCCCCCACCGCTTAAGATCGATCCAATTCCGTATTGAGTTACTTGTTCATTAGTTATACTACTTCTTTCAGCTTGTACCATTTGACTAGCTTTCTCTCTTAAAGTAAGAGAGGCTAATAAATTAGATACGAAATCATCAGGTTCAGTAGTTGTTAAGTCTTCAGTTGTCCAAATCGTAGTCATTTGTTCAGTTGTCGAATTAGTAGTAACTGAATCGGTTGTAGTAATGGTTGAATAGTTAGTTGTAACTTCAGTTGTAGTTGTCGAAGATACTTCACTGTTAGTAGTGAGTCCTTCGGTTGTTGTTGAGGCCGAAGTTGAAGTTATTGTAGTGGATGATAAACCATTTCCACAAGCAACAGAACTTAACCCTATAAATATTAGCATCAAAATGCTTAAAAGTTTCTTCATTTAAACCCCCTAGTAAATATAAAATTCACCACATTATACCATATAATTATGTGTTTTCTAAACTTAAATCATGTTTAATAACTAAAAAAAGCCATAAATTATTATGACTTTACACTTCAAACTAATCCATTGTTTTCCCGCAATTTTAATTTTCTTTCAGAGCGCTCCCTTATCATAAATGCCATACCACCCAAAAGCCTAAAAGCTGTTGTAATGACTAATGCAT
>CAZMMT010000040.1:0-8653 GCA_964567465.1 uncultured Candidatus Izemoplasmatales bacterium
ACCTTTTGCTTCTGTTCCAAGGTATGAAACCACACCTAAAACTGAACTATCGGCTATTTCGATAACATCAAATAGTTGTTGTTGAAAATCATCAACATAAACTGAAAACTCTGTGTTTTCAAGCATTTCGTTAACTTTATCTGTAACTGACTGATAGATATCTTCATAGAATTGAGAATTGATGTCATTGATTATTTCGTTATATAGTTCTTCATAGATATCATCATATACATCTTGGTATACTTGATCAATTAAATCTTGATAATCATTATAATAATAGATTTTATCATCATTGGTTTCTGAAACCGCTGATGTTTGGGTTAAAAATGTTGTTGTTGGAGTTTCGGTTGTTTCTCCATATACGGAAATGGTACCAAATGCAAATATAAGAATTAAGGCAAAAAATATTGTAAGTTTTTTCATTGTACCGCCGCCTTTAGTTCAACGTCAGTTAATGTTATTGTCTCATTATTACGGATAATTACAATATCGATAATATCGCCTACTCTGTAGATTGAAAACTCTTCAACAAATTGCGTACTAGATTCGATTATAACATCACCGATTTGGATAACGATATCGCCGGGTTGTAATAATCCTTCCATAGTTTTATTAACTTCGACTTCTAAGATATAAAAACCATTTTCAATACCAGCTGGTAAAGTTATGTCATTAGTAGTAAAGAAAGCTCGATTATTCTTTATATCAACGAATCTAATGCCTAATACTGGTTTTTGCATTGAATAGCCATACTCTTCAATGTCAGTAACAATTGCTTGAACTAAAGTTGAAGGAATTGCAAAACCCATACCTTCAATATTAACTGAGGTTAATTTTATAACATTAATACCAATAAGTTTACCATTTAAATCAAATAAAGCTCCACCGCTGTTTCCTGAATTTATAGCGGCATCATGTTGAATATACCCGACAAACATATCATTTACACCATCATTATCGATGTCAAAATAACGTTTTAATCCCGAGACTATACCTAGAGTCATCGAACCAAAATAACTGAATCCTGAAGGATGTCCGACGGCTACAACCATTTCTCCTTTTTGTAAAGCATCAGAGTCACCAAATTCAGCTACATCATATTCGTTTTCGCTAAAAAAGTATAATACTGCCAAGTCTACAAGTTCATCTACGCCACGACTAATAGCAGCGATTTCTGTCCCATCTTCAAACACTACTGTAAAGGATACACCTTGTTCAACAACATGATTATTTGTTACAACATAATATTTATCATCAACATGTTTATAGATAACTCCAGAACCCACAGCGATGATAACGCCATTAGCGTTTAAGGATCTTACTCCAACTACCGTAGAAGCTTGTGATGCTTCCAGTGATAGAATCATATCAACTACAGTTTCCGCAGTGACGGTAATATTACCATTTTCGATCTCTTGGAGAAGTGTTGAAATAACTGAATCGTATAAAGCCTGAAATCTTTCTTCAGCAATATCTTCAATTACTTCGTTTTTAACGTCTTCATACAAAGATTCATAGATTCTTTCATAAAGGTCAGAAATTATTAGATCTTCATTAATTGTATTGGATCCAGTGGTTGGCACTGGTGGTCTTGTCAAATAAGTTCTTGTTGGAGTTTCAACTGGGTCAAAAAGACCATTACACCCCACAAGAACGCTAAATAATAAAAATACTGTAAAAAACACTAGAACTTTCTTCATGCAAATACCTCCTTAAAGGCTAAAATGTTAAAGTTTTATTTCTTATCGTCGCTCATAATTACGAGCAATTTACCTTTGTTGAATTCTACTAGTCCGCTTCCTTCATTAGATACACAAAGCGAATCGTTGGTGCTTAGGTAATAACTATCTAGGTCAAACTTAAAACCTTTTAAAGTCAATTCATAAACATCTTCTAAGGCAAAGAATGAAATATACTTTTTGAAGTTTTTAATATTATGTTTTCCTTTTGATAGCATGTAAATATAGTGATTATTATCTCTCATCGAAAAGTTATATTTTGAGATTAAGTTGAGATTAGCGAGAAAATGATCGATTCTTCCGGCTATACCACCGTAAACCTCAATTTCATCATAACCCATATTATTATAAATATAATCAAGTGCAAAAGCTAAATCTGTCATGTTTTTACTCACATCTAAATTTATGACATGTTTACATTTATCATTGATCATTTCGATTGATTCTTTCTTTATCGAGTCAAAATCGCCAACTGCCAAATCAATTTTTTTGTCTAGTGTGAATAAGTATTCTAGTCCAGAATCTATTCCAACTAGAAACTCGTTAGATTCTTCGAAGTAAAGTGATTTGAAGTCATAGGTATTAGGTCCGCAAAAAATCTTTATTTTTCTAGACATTTTCTAATTCTCCTATCAAATCGCTACGATTAGTTTGGTTAAAGAGAAATGATCCGACAACAATTACGTCACATCCAGCATCCTTAACTGTTTTAGCGGTTTCTAGATTGATGCCTCCATCTACTTCAATTAAATACTTGTAGTTAAAGATACTTCTTTTTTCAGCTAGATATTTAATTTTATCAACTGATTCGGGAATAAATTTTTGTCCGCCTTTTCCTGGTTCAACACTCATTATTAAGATTAAATCCAAGTCAGGAAGATATTCATCTAGGACTCTTACATCAGTATCTGGCTTTATTGAAATTCCTACTAAAATATTCTTTTCTTTGATGCTTTTAATTAAACCAAAAATATCTTCAACCGCTTCATAATGAAAGGTAACTAAGTCAGCGCCAGCAAAAACATAATCGTTGAAATACTTTTCTGGGGTTTCTATCATCAAGTGGACATCAAAAAACTGCTTACTAAAACCTTTGATGGTTTTAACCATCTCATGATTGTAGGTTATGTTTTTCACGAATTTCCCATCCATAACATCAAAATGTAACCATTTGGCATTTTTTACAGAGATTATTTCTTCTTTAAGTTTTGTAAAATCACAACTTAAGAATGATGGTGATAAAATCATTTAACATCCCTCCTGTAAATTGGTTTTTGTGATTTAATTTCATTGTAAATAAACTTATAATCTTCATATCTTTCTTTCAATATTTTGCCTGATTCATAAGACTTGATGATTTCGCAACCCGGCTCATGAATATGAGTACATTCATAGAATTTACATTTAGAACTAAGTTTAAAGAAGTCAGGAAAGTAGAATCTGATTTGATCGGCTTGATAGTCAACAAATTCCAGTTTAGAAAACCCTGGTGTATCAGCAATATAACCTTCACCAAAAGTAATCAACTCGACATGTCTAGTAGTATGCTTACCTCTTCCTAAAGCTTCGGAAATTTCATTAGTTTCTATATTTAAATTAGGATCTATAGCATTTAGTAGTGATGATTTACCGGCACCGGTTTGGCCAGCCAATACATTAACTTTATTTTTGGTGATATCTAGTACTTCTTGCTTGCCTTCAAAGGTCTTAGCGCTAAAATATATTACTTTATATAATTTTTCGTAATAATTTATTTTAGCCTTTAAGGCCTCTAATTCGGCACTTTCTAATAAGTCGACTTTAGTAATTATTATAATTGGTAAGACATTGTTTGCCTCAATTAAAGTTAAGAACTTATCTAGTAAAAGATAACTAAAATCTGGTTTTTTTGCAGAATTGACCAATAGAACTTGATCAACATTGGCAATCATCGGACGATTTAAATCGTTAGTTCTTTCTTCAAGATCAATTATTGAGTCTTCATTAAATGTTACTAAATCTCCAACCTTAGGTTGGATGTTTTTATGTCTAAAAATACCTAACGGTTTTAAAGTATATCTTTTTTTATTTTCATCGACTACAGTATATAATCCACCTATTAATTTTATAATTCTACCTTTTTTATTCAATCTATATCACCTTTCATAAAAACTTAAATATATTATATCATGAAATTTAAATACAAAAACAAACAAAGCGCAAAAAAAAGAAGGCTTAGCCTTCTTTTAATTAAATGCTTACGTGATGTCTTTTGAAGTATGCTTGTGGGTGATCACATACTGGACAAATATTTGGAGCTTTTTTTCCAAAATGCAAGTGACCGCAATTAATGCAAATCCAAACTTCTGAATCATTATCAGACATGAAGGCTTCATCATTTTTAAGTCTTTCTAGAAGTGCCTTATATCTTTCTTCGTGTCTTTTTTCAATCTCAGCGACTTTTTCAAATAGGAAAGCTATTTTCTTGAATCCTTCTTCTTTAGCCGTCTCAGCGAAACCTTTGTACATGTCAGTCCATTCGTAGTGTTCTCCATCAACTCCGTCTTGTAAATTAACTTCTGTTGTTGGAATTCCACCGTCATGTAATAATTTGAACCAAATTTTCCCGTGTTCTCTTTCATTGATGGCAGTTTCTTCGAAAAATTCTGCGATTTCTTCGTAACCTTCTTTTCTTGCTTTAGAAGCGTAGAAGGTATACTTGTTTCTTGCCATTGATTCTCCAGCAAAAGCTTCCATTAAGTTCTTTTCTGTCTTACTTCCTTTTAATTCCATAATTTCTCCTCCATTAGTCTCCAAAAGTTATTCCTATGTCTCTGGCCGCGTTTACTAAATCTCCATGTGGATTAACGATTCTCGCTCCGCCACTTGAAGTTTGACCAGTTTTGCCTGAACCTACTACTTCTTCAATTCTAACAGAATCCATTCTATCATTTTGGATGATAACCATTCTGCCAAATTCGTTTCTTGCAATCATGTCAACTGAGTATGCACCATATTTTGTTCCAAGTACACGGTCAAATGTATTTGTTACTCCACCTCTTTGGATATATCCAAGAGTTGTAACGCGAATATCTTGACCAGTTACTGGTTTAATTACTTTTTCTAATTTAGCAGCGAGTATATCTCCAACTCCGCCTAATTTGATTGAATCCGGACTATCTTTGTCAATGGCTTTGATAGTTACATCTCCATCAACTGGTTTAGCGCCTTCACTAACACATATGATAGTGAATTTTGAGCCACGGTTATAACGATCAAATACGGTTTTAGCTATTGAGTTAATGTCATATGGAATTTCTGGTATTAAAATAACGTCTGCAGAACCAGAAATACCACCTTCTAAAGCTAACCAACCAGCATTTCTACCCATAACTTCTAGAATCATTACTCGGTCATGTGAATAAGCTGTTGTATGTAATGCATCAAGGCTTAACATAATGTGATCTAGTGCTGTACGGTAACCGAAAGTAATTTCGGTTGCTGGAACATCATTGTCAATAGTCTTAGGAATACCAACTACATTAACGCCTTTTCTAGCGAAGTCTCTAGCAGAAGTTAATGTTCCATCACCACCGATGATGATTAAAGCATCGATGTCTAATTTTTTTAAATTTTCTATTGCTACGTCAGATACGTCTTTGTATACAACTTTACCTTTATCATCAACTGTTTTGAAGTTGAAAAGGTTGTCTTTATTACTCATTTTTAAAATTGTTCCACCTTGATGGAAAATTCCAGCTACGTTCTTCAAATCTAGCTTGATGTAATCATTCATATAAAGCCCATGATAGCCACCCATAAAACCGATAACTTCATAGTTATATTTAAGAATGGCAGATTTAACAACCGCTCTAATTACGGCATTTAAACCAGAACAATCTCCCCCTCCGGTTAAAAGGGCAATCCTTTTAATTTGTTTTTTCATTTTCTTCACCTTTATCCTTTAAAATAAACACTACTATTGTACCAAAATATTGCGTTTTAGTCAATGTCGTAAAAGCGTTTACTTTAGGTTCTTTAACCTTAATTGACCACATGCAGCGTCGATATCGGAACCCATTTCTTTTCGCAGTGTAACATTGATTCCTCGCTTTATAAGTTGCTGATAAAACTTATCAGCTCTTCTTTCGTCTGTTTTCTCATATCTAAATTCGTTTACAGGATTATAAGGAATTAAATTTACATAACAATTAATTCCTCTGATTAAATCACTTAGCTCATTGGCGTGATGTATCTCATCATTAACACCTTTTAGTAAGATATACTCAAAAGTTACTCTTCTTTTAGTTATTTCAAAATAGTCTTTAGCTGCTTCAATAACGTCGTGAATTGGATACACCTTATTAATTTTCATTAAACGATTTCGAAGTTCATTGTTTGGGGCATGCAAAGATATTGCTAGATTAGCTTTTATTTCTTCTTTTGCAAAATCATAAATCTTTGGTACGATTCCACAAGTTGAAACAGTGATATGACGAGATCCAATTTGTAGTCCATGTTTATAATTTATTACCCGAATAAAATCCATTACATTGTCGTAATTGTCGAATGGTTCACCTGTTCCCATAACAACGATATGAGAAATCTTGATCGAATTTAGTTTTTGTACAGATAAAATTTGATTTACTAGTTCGGCTGTAGTCAAGTCTCTTTGTTTATTGATTAAACCTGATGCACAGAAACTGCAACCCATGGAACAACCAGCTTGTGAAGTAACACATAAACTTAAGCCATAATCATGCTCCATTAAAACCGATTCAATGATAATTCCATCCTTCAATTTGAACAAAAACTTATTTGTGCCTGATGAGGATTCTTGTTTAGTAACAAGTTCTAAAGAATTGAAATCGAAATTTTCAGCGACGAATGTTCTTAAATCCTTCGAAATATTTGTCATCTCTTCAGCTTCTGTAATGTTCAACTCATAAACCCATTTGAATAATTGATCGGCATTATATGCTTTAAAACCGCTAGAAACTAGCAGTTGTTTTAAACCATCGATACTATAGTTATAAAAATCTAACTTCACTATTTACTCCTCTTTCTTGATACAACAATAATTGCTAGTAAATAGAATACCACACCACTGCCTAAAAGATAAGCAATATGTACTATATTAGATAAAAATTGACCGCCAACTTCATAGTTTATTCCTAAAAAAATTCTTAAATTATCTGGGATATTTTCTACATCAACTACCTCCCCCATCATAACCTGTCTTAACAAGACTCCAGAATGTGATAAAGGGAAAAATTTGATAACTGTTTGTACTCCAGATGGAAGATTACCAACTGGTATATAAATGCCGGTTAAAAAACCAATCAAAGTACTTATAATAGAACTTGCAGTCCCAAAAGCATTTTGACTTTTCAAGAATGACATAATGAAAAATATAAATGCAGAGCTTGAGAACACCGAAAGTAAAACAAAACTTAGAACTTTTAATAGAGCAGTGAAAGATAATATTGTCCCTCCATCAATATAGATATAAAGTTCACCTAGGATAAGGGTTAAAAGGCTCATAATTAGTCCCACTACCATTGCAGAAACTACATAGGAAAGAACAAGTTGCCATCTTTTGATTGGCGATACTTTAAAGTCTCTTATTCGATTTAAAGCAGTATCCTCTACCATTATTCCAAAAGCCCCATTACAAGTTGTAATAGTTGTTACTGAGATAACCCCAGCCATAATCCAACTGGTCATTAGTGGTCTAGCAATATCACCAACTATATTTTCAGTATATCCAATCATCATCTTTCCAAGAAATATCACATAAAGACCGATGATTATAAAAACTCCTAGGAGTGAGAAAAAAACTGATACTCTGTCACGAAAATAAAGCTTAAGATTTCTCTTAACTAAATTTAGAATCATTCTCTTATCTCCTTTCCAGTTATGTTGATGAAGGCATCGTCTAATGTTCCGTTTAAAACTTGAAATGATTCAATGTTTTCTTTTATACCATTAATTATTTCTATACTATCTACAGTGTTTTCCAATTTGATTATAAACACATCTATTTGAACGTCAAACCTTATGCTTTTAGCCGTTAAGTACTTCTTTAGGTCTTCTGAATTTTTTGGTTTAATTTTCAAAACATCTTTCGAAAAGTTATCTTTCAAATACGAAGGAGTGCCTTTTGCAACAATTACACCATTATCAATAATTACAACATAATCAGCCATATCAGCTTCTTCCATATAGTGAGTTGTAAGAAATATTGTCATTTTTTCTTCTGTTTTTAAACGCATAATTGTATTCCAAACATTCTTTCTTGTTTGTGGATCAAGACCAGTTGTCGGTTCGTCTAAAAAGAGAATCTTAGGAGAATGCAATAATGCTCTTGCGATATCAGTTCTCCTTTTTTGCCCGCCTGATAACGAACCATATTTTCTGCTCGCTAAATTTTCTATTCCCGTAGTTTCTAAAGCTTTGTTGATTCTTTCCTTTAACAATTCCTTAGATAACTTATAAAAACTACCTCTTACCTCAAGGTTTTCTTTTACCGATAATAAAGGATCCAAAACTCCTTCTTGAAAAACAATACCGATTGAACTTCTGATTTCATCTTCATGTTCTCCTAGTTTGAAACCATTTACAATTATATCGCCTTCATCCTTTGACAGCAATGTTGATAATATATTGATTGTCGTGGTTTTACCAGCTCCATTTGGTCCTAAAAAAGCAAATAAGCTACCACTATCAACATAGAAGTCAATGCCTTTAACAGCTTCAACATTTCCATAATTTTTCTTAAGATTATTTACTTCAATTATTTTTTCCATAGATACTCCTCATTGATTATTATAGTTAATATTATATCATTTTCATTATTTAGAAAAATTGAAAATTAGTAAAATATCATAATATTATTGTAAAAAGAAAAAAATATGAGATATTCTCATATTTTA
>CAZMMT010000041.1:0-8352 GCA_964567465.1 uncultured Candidatus Izemoplasmatales bacterium
AACCGCTGACCTCCTGCTTGCAAGGCAGGCGCTCTCCCAGCTGAGCTAATACCCCCTAAAAAGAATGGTGGGCCTAAATGGACTTGAACCATCGACCTCACGCTTATCAGGCGTGCGCTCTAACCACCTGAGCTATAGGCCCCTTACATCTCTTTGCAATGCGAATAATATTTTACTATTTATCAGTTTATTTGTCAATTATTATTTTCCGTTTTTTTTAATAAAAATCTCTAATAATACCAAACAAAGGCTTATTCAAAGAGAAAATAATAATTGACATTTTTAATCACTGATTGGTTTTAGGGTATTTAACCTCATTTTTAACTAATTTTCTTCTAATTATTTCTTCTGGATCCATGCCTAAATCCGAGCACATAGCCAAAGAATAGATTAAAACATCTGCCAACTCTTCTTCAACATTTGTGAGGTTTGGATTAGTATCTTCCCACTGATAATTCTCTAAGAGTTCTGCTGCTTCAATAATAATTGACTTCGCTAAAGCTTGTGGAGTGTCATGGTTTCTCCAGCCTCTTTCATCTCTAAACTTAATTATATCATCAAGTAACTTTTTCATTGCAATACCTTCTTTATTCTTTTTTTCAAATCAACTCTATCTATTATTACTATTCTGTCACATCCTAGACATTTAATCTTACAAATGGTTCCGAAGCGAACTATCTCCCACTTGTTTTCACCACAAGGATGTCCTTTTTTTAATACAACTATGCTGCCTTCTTTAATTTCTTCTGTCATTTTATTTTACCGTTAATCATATCTCTGATTTTTTTGATTTCTTCAACATCATGAACAGTAATAACGATTTTATTGCTTGTAATTTTAACTGGTTCTTTCAATAAATGATTTTGATTAAAATTATCACGGAACAGATTTAGTTCTGTTTGTAAATCTGATGATATTGATTTACGATTTATCTCATTCTTCTTCTTTTCTTTTTTTACTAAAGATTCAATATCTCTAACTGTTAAATGTTCCTCAATAATCATATTAGCGATTTTTTTTATTCTAGTAACATCTTTTAGTTTACTTAAACTTCTAGCATGACCCATTGAAATGTTACCATGATTGATTTCTTTTAAAACTTCTTCTGGTAAAGATAAAATTCCAAGTGCATTTGAAACATAACTACGGCTTTTTCCGATTTTTTGAGCTAACTCAAGATGAGTTAGATTTAAAGATTGAATTGCGTTTTGATAAGCCTCTGCTTCTTCAACGATTGTTAAGTCTTCTCTTTGGATATTTTCAAGTAATGCTAGTTCTGCTAAATATTGATTATTATAGTCTCTTATAATGGCTGGAACCGTACTAAATCCAGCGATTTTAGATGCTCTACATCTTCTTTCGCCTGTAACTAACATATAGCCGTTCGCTACCTTCTTGACAATAACTGGTTGAAGCACACCATTAGCTCTAATTGAGTCAGCTAATTCTTGTAGCGCTACTTCATCAAAATGCCTTCTCGGTTGATATGGGTTTGGAGTAATCTTATCTACTTCAATATCAACAACTTCTTCTTTTTCTAAGTCTTCAATTTGATTTTCTTTAAGAAGATCTTCTAATCCTCTTTTTATCAATTCATCTTTATTCATCTCTTGTCAAAACCTCCTTCGCTAAATTTTTGTAGCTTAATGAAGATTTACTCTTCGGTGAATAAACAGTTACAGGGACGCCGTAAAAAGTGGCGTTTGAACAAGTTATATTTCGAGGAATAATTGTTTGAAAAACCTTTTCTTTAAAATATGTCTTAATTTCATTAACGATTTGAAAACCGGAATTTACTCGGTTATCTAACATCGTTAATAAAACTCCATAAATAGTCAAAGTTTCTTGATTAACTTTTTTCTTTGATTGGACTAATCTAATTGTATTTAATAATTGAGTAAGTCCGTCCATTGCCAAAAACTCGCATTGAACCGGTACAATTACCCCATCAGAAGCCATTAGAGCGTTGATTGTTATATAGCCTAATGAAGGTGGACAATCAATTAAAACGTAGTCATAATCGTTTTTAGTCTCTTTTAAGAGCTCATATAGAATGAAATCGCGATTACTATCTGCGATTACCTTTTCATCAACGCCTTCAACCATAGTTTTAGCTGGAAGAACATCAATCAATTGGTTAGCTGTTTTAATTCTTATATCCTCAAAAGTAGCTTCTCTTTTAAAGCAATCAAAAATACTCTTTTTAAAACTTCCTCTATTAATGCCCATACATGTTGTTGCATTCGCTTGATAATCCAAGTCTATAAGTAAAACTTTTTTATTCAAATCAGCTAAAGAACTAGCTAGATTTATTGCTGTTGTTGTTTTGCCAACTCCGCCCTTTTGGTTGGCAATTGATAAGACTAAAGCCATCTGTTATATACTCCTTTTCATTAATGCTTCTTTGTGTGTTTTCTAAGTAATTCGATGTTGTCGTGGTAGAAAGCAATTAACTGATCAGAAAAGAATTCTGTTAAATCGATTTTTGCAAACACTTCCTCAATATCAGTTTCTTCGCTTTTTATTGTATTCCATTTATCATTTTCAAGTAGTTCATCTTTAAGATATAAATAGATTAAACAAAAAGCGATAAATTGTTCATCTGTCAAACTAGTAATATTTTCCACTTTATAATTATATCGATTGATATCATATTCGTCGGTGTGATGAAATTTTAGATAAAAAGATATAATCATTGAAAACATATCAGTGTTTTCGTTCAATAAATATTTGCCTAATATATTGGCATTTTTCTTTAAAGCAACACTTATTTCATCATTCTTTAAAATTGATTCTAATCCTTTTTCGTGAATGTAAATATATAAATCAATTAAATTGACTATTTGTTTTCCGTCTTTTAGAATTTGCTCTGCGATAAATTGACTTAATTCCATCGTACATTTTTGGAACTCTAAATCTTCAAAGATATGCGATTCATTCATCCCCGCTCTAATATCTTCAATGAAATTCAGTAAATCGTCTTGATTATTACTATTAAAATTATTAGTTCTTACCCATTCTAAGTTCATATCCGCATATAGTTTCTCATTGTTAATTATCTGTGCAAAACTAACGAGATAATAAATAACTAAACCAGCAATATATACATACATTGATCCAGAAACATCATTAACGATGGCTAAGCCCTCAGAATAAGTTAAAGTATATATTATACCTAGAACTACTGTTGCAGTTCCGTAGATAAAATATGAATATATTTCTTGATAAAAAACAATGATAGTTAAAGTTATATAGAAGAAAATATAAGCATAAAAACTACTGATACCTTGTGTATAAAAAACAGTAAGTAAAAGCGAATAGATAATCGATACTTGAATAGCTGTAAATATCTTTTTAAATCTTACAAAGATAAATATTAAGAGGTAAAACAAACCAAATGCTGCTAATGATAAAATCTGATAAAGCGTTGAATAATTAAAGAAAAAGGAAAAAGGAATAGTTATTAAAGTAATAACAAATAGAAATCCCATAACAACATGCACTTTTAGTCTTCTTACTTCATTAACAGGTAAAAATTCTGAGTTAAGAATTTTTTTGAAGAATTTAACCATTTTTCTTCACCTGCCCAAACACTTCATCAACAATAGTATTAAATACATCAGCGTTATCTCGATATATCTTAATTACTTTAGGGTCAATAAAATAATATAAATCAGTATTGATAAATGTGTCAAATAATTCTTGATTTGTCAGAGGTTTCATCCCTGACAAACCTCTTTTTAAAGCTACGAAATATACAACAAAGCAAAGTATTTTTATTTCAATACTATCGGATTGCTTATTGAAACTTTGAAAATGCGTTGAAGAGAATATTTCTCTAGTTTTATATTTTTTTGTACTTGAATTCTTTATTTTTAAGATTAACTTACTGAGTTTAGAAGTCTTATAAACAAGTAAACTTTCAAGTCTCTCTAAATCTGATAGATTGAAAAGAGGATGTTCCTTTAAAATCTTTTGTTTATCTACTCCAGATTCTAGCTTCTCTAATACATCTATTTTTTCAGAAAAAACATCATCAATTTCAATTTTCTTAGAAAACTCTTCTAAGATTTTTTTAGTTTCTTGGTAGTAATCTCGATTTATTAAACTGTTAGTTTTTAATTTTGATTTAAATTCAAGAATCAAGTCTAAATTCCGGTACTCTTTTTCTTTAGCAAAGGCAATATTATTATAGAAAAAAGTTTTTTCATTTACAATGATGAAACTAGAAGCTAATAAAATGAGTAAAAATAAAATCAAGAAGAAACCAATCGCTAAATCTTTAATGACAATGGTATTTTGAAATTCAAATATAAACTTAAAATTAAAGATTAACATCAAGACAGCGAAGATAAAATAAACTGTTGTCCCAATTAAAACCTTTGTGTCTTTATAAACGGCTGAAACTGCGTAAGCAACAAAAATTAAAGGAACGAATGATGGCGATTTAAAATAGATAATCATTGTAAGTATTAATGTAAACAAGGAAATTGATGTAACGTATTTATTAAGTTTTAAATAGTAGTAATGTTCTTTAGAATAAGCGATTGTCGCGAAATTAAATAATAAAATAACTAAATAGCCAATGACAAAACCAATAATTGGTAATATTTCATAATTTGAAAAATACATGTAAATCGCTGTTAAAAACATCATTGATGTTATCACCACAGTTACTAAAGCATTTTGTCCGACAAAATGCTTAGTTTCTAGATATTCGCGATAGTACTGAGTTTCAGGAAAAACGAAATACTTTTTTTTCAATTGTATTCTCCTATAATGGTTGTTTTTTAATTTTTGCAAATTGTCTCGGATAAATGCTTGGAGTTTCTTTAATCTTTTTAAATACCAATAGAACATGTTTTAAATCATTATCAATTTCATATTCTATTATTTTTTCTAACTGTGCTCCTAATACTTTAATTGCACTTTTAGCTTCTTCTAATTCTTCTTGATAATTAATTGATTTATAGGCTATAAAATAACCACCTTTTTTTACGTAGGGTAGAGCGATTTCTGATAAAATGTTCAATTTGGCCACTGCTCTCGCTGTAACAAAATCAAACAATTTATTTTTGCTCATTTCTTCAGCTCTTCCGTGTAATAATGTAACGTTACTTAACTTGATTTTCTCAGTCAATTCTTTTAAAAAATTGATTCTTTTGTTTAAACCATCAATGATTGTTACGTCTAATGAATCAACTAATATTTTTAAAGGTATGCTTGGAAATCCAGCTCCTGCGCCAATATCAAGAATTGATTGTTGCTCGAGATTAAATATTGTACTGAGAATAACTGAATCATAAAAATGCTTTTGATAGACTTCTTTTTCTTCAGTGATATTTGTAAGATTCATTACTTTATTTTTTTCTATCATAAATTCAAAATAAACGGAAAAACTAGGATTTTTTAGTAAATCCCATAGTTCTTGGTTCAATTTATAACTAATAATTTCCATAAATCTCTCCCAGTAGTTAATATTCTATCATAAAGAGATAGAATTTGTCATAGACTTCATGAAACTTTATGTTTCATAGATTTTTCAAATGTAGCAACAACATTTGGATATCAGCTGGGTTAACTCCAGAAATTCTTGATGCTTGTGATATTGTTAAAGGTCTAATTTTTGATAGCTTAGCCCTTGCTTCTAAAGCTAGATTATGAACCTTATTATAGTCCAAATCCAAAGGGATTTTGATATTATTTTCTTTAATTAATTTTTCCGCTTCTTTAATGCTTTTGCTTATATAACCAGCATATTTAATATTGATTTCAACTTGTTCTTTTACTTCTTCGCTTAAATCAATTTCTCTTTTATCGATGTTTTGAATATCATCATAGGTTATTTCTGGTCTTTTTAATATTTCAGCTAAAGAAACTTTTCCCTTAATTTGCGGATAATTCTTTGATGAAAAATAGTCGGCAACTTCTTTTGTCGGAGTTATTAAAGTATCGTTAAGGTACTTAATTTCGCTATCGATGGTTTGTTTTTTAATGAGGAAATTCTTGTATCTTTCTTCACTTATAAGACCAATTTGCTTACCGTAATCAGTTAATCTTAAATCGGCATTATCATGTCTTAGTAACAAACGAAACTCAGCTCTTGAAGTTAACATTCTATATGGTTCATTAGTTCCTTTGGTGACTAGATCATCAATTAAAACGCCAATATAAGCTTCGTCTCTTCTTAAAACTAATGGATCTTTTCCATCTAGTTTTAAACTTGCATTGATTCCCGCCATTAAACCTTGTGCTGCAGCTTCTTCATAGCCGCTAGTACCATTAACTTGACCGGCAAAAAATAGGTTATTAATAATTTTTGATTCAAGACTTGGCCATAGGTCCTTCGAATCAATTGCATCATATTCAATCGCATATGCATATTTAACAATCTCAGCATTTTCTAAACCAGGTAAAGATTTTACCATTTTTTCTTGAACTTCATATGGCATTGATGTTGAAAAGCCTTGAAGATATACTTCATCTAACGAAGCTGATTCTGGTTCTATAAATAATTGATGTCTTTCTTTATCAGAAAAACGTACAAGTTTATCTTCTATTGATGGACAATATCTTGGTCCAACTCCTTCTACTAAACCACTGTACATAGCCGATTTAGTTAAGTTGTTTAAAATAATCTCATGAGTTATTGGAGCGGTATGGATTAAGTAACAAGGCCACTCTTTATCCAAAACTCTTAAGTGTTCTTTTTCAAAACTGAAACTATGGATAAATCCATCTCCAGGAGAGAGTTCCATTTTTGAAAAATCAATGCTATTGCGTTTAATTCTAGGTGGAGTTCCTGTTTTTAGTCTAAATGTTCGATGTCCTATTTCTCGCAAGTGCTTGCTTAAACCTACAGATGCTTTTTGGTTATCAGGCCCTTGTGATTTAGCGGTTGCCCCGACAAGGATTTTTGCTTCCATGAATGTCCCAGTAGTAATTATTACAATCTTGCTTAAATAAGAGGTACCGTCTTCAAGTAAAATGCCTTTAACTTCTTTATTTTCAATTATTAATTCTTTGACATAAGCTTCTTTTAAATCAAGATTGCTAGTGTTTTTTAAAGTATTTAACATTGCTTTTGGATACTCTAATTTATCTGATTGAGCTCTCAAAGCTCTCACTGCTGGACCTTTACTTTTATTTAACATTTTCATTTGCAAACAAGTCTTGTCAGTGTTCTTTCCCATTTCTCCACCTAAAGCATCGATTTCTCGAACCAAAGTTCCTTTGGCTGGTCCACCTATTGATGGATTACACGGCATAAAAGAAACCATTTCAAGGTTTCCACTTACTAACATTGTTTTTTTATTTAATCTAGCTGCGGCTAATGCGGCTTCAACTCCAGCATGTCCACCACCTACAACTATTACATCATACATAAAAATCACATTCTTTCAAACATCAAATAAGTCCATAATGCTTCATTGCGTTATATATCCCATTGTCATTAACGTCAGTTGTAACGTATTCAGCAATTTGTTTTAATTCTTCAACTGCATTCCCCATTGCAATACCATGTTTAACGCTTTTTAACATTAAAATATCATTAAAATTATCGCCTATCGCATATACTTCGTCGATAGGATAATTTAAATAATCAATAACCGCTTTGATTCCATCGGCCTTTAAATTACCAGCCGGATTGACATCGTATCCGTATTGACTTGATTTATTAAACTGTAATTCTGGAAAGTCAGGTGAAATTTTTTCGACAACTTCATCATCAAAAATAACCATCGCAAAGACATATCTTTTCGGATAAAATGTGTGGTCAAGTCTAGCGATATCTAAATTGTAATTTATTGAAAACTTATCGGATGCATCAGTATCTTTACGATAAGATATATACTCATCTAAATACTCTACTACAAGATCAAATTTGTCTTGGTCAGCACGATCCATCATTCGCTTAATTACTTTATTATCAATATAATTTTCTCTAATTATCTTATTATCAAATATAACAATTCCCCCATTTGCCATGACCATGTTTTCAATTCCTAGTTCAGAATCAATACCATAGATTAAGTTCGGGTTTCTTCCCGTAGCTATCACAACAATGTGATTGTTATTTTTAAGCAATTGAATCGTTTCTTTAACACCTTTTGCGGGTTTTCCTTGATATAAAACTGTATTATCCAAGTCTAAAAAGATTAAAGCCATTTTAAACACCTTCTTTGATTAAAAGAATCTCAAGTGAAGCATCCCCACCCACATAAACACCTTACTTAAGGCTGCTTCCGTCAAGACCTGACCTAATTCGTGGGCATCTATTGAGTGAAGATGCTTCATTTGAGATTCCTTATTTATTATAACATAAAATTATAATTATTCAATTTATTTAAT
>CAZMMT010000042.1:0-8036 GCA_964567465.1 uncultured Candidatus Izemoplasmatales bacterium
ATTGATTATCAAATTGATAGTATTTTTAGCAATAAAGATGTTGAATTAGTTAAAATTGAAGACACTGAATATATCGAGTTTATCCCAGGGATTCTTCACGAACATGATCATGACGAAGAGGAAGAAACTCATGAAGTCTTAAATGATACTGCATTAGGAGTTGATCCCCATTTTTGGATTTCACCTATAAAAGTTTTAGAGGTATCGGAGTTAATTTACGATAAGTTAGTTGTCGCTTATCCAGAACATTCTGATCTATTTGAAAGCAATTATGCTAGTTTAGTAACTGATTTAACTGAACTGCATGAAGATTATTTAGATGCCATCAGCAAATTAACTAAACCAGTTATGACTTCTACTAATTTATATGGCTATTTAAATCATGACTATGATCTTCACTTTATGCCAATCTCACCGGGATATCATGAAGAGGCTGACCAATTTACTTCTCAACAAAAAGATGAAATTGTACAAGAAGCTCTTTATCATGATATAATTTATATCATTTATGAAAAATATACTACTTCTCCTTTATCAAACGCTGTTTTCAGTGAACTTGAATTGATGGACCGAAATCCAATCAAAGTTGAGTTTAATATTTTACAGTCAATTAGAAGAGAAGATGAGGAAGCTGGAAAGAATTATATTACTATAATGTATGAAAATTTAGAATTACTAAAAACGGCAGGGGAATACACAGAAAGTTAGAGGGGAATTATGGATATTAAGTTAACAGAACAAGAAATAGTTAGAAGAGAGAAATTAGATTTTTTAAGAGAAATGGGAATCGATCCTTTTGGTTCTCGTTTTGATCGTACACATAACACAGATACTTTCAAAAAGGAGTTTTCAAAATTCACTAAGGAAGAACTTCACGATATGGAAAATCCTGTTGAAGTTAAAATTTCTGGTCGAATAATGACTCGAAGAGTTAAGGGTAAAGCTGGATTTGTTCATATTCAAGATCAACACGGTTTATTGCAACTATACATCAGAATCGATGCAATTGGTGAAGAAGCTTATGAAGTTTTCAAAAGAGGCGATATCGGCGATATTATTGGTGTATCAGGAACAGCGATGATTACTAATACTGGTGAATTATCTTTGAAAGTTGATAAGTATGAACATTTAACAAAGGCTTTAAGACCATTACCGGAAAAGTATCATGGATTAGTGGATAAAGAAGAAATTTACCGTAGACGTTATGTTGATTTAATTACTAATCAAGAGTCTCGAGATACATTTATTAAACGTTCAAGAATCATCAAGGAAATGCGTGATTATTTAGATAACTTAGGATATTTTGAAGTTGAAACACCTGTACTTCAACCAATCTTAGGCGGAGCTAATGCTAGACCTTTTATTACTCATCATAATAGTTTAAATATGCCTTTTTATTTAAGAATAGCTACCGAATTACATTTGAAAAGATGTATTATCGGTGGGTTTGATGGAGTTTATGAAATTGGTAGACTATTTAGAAATGAAGGTATTGATAGACTTCATAATCCTGAGTTCACAACGATTGAACTTTATCTAGCTTATTCAGACTTACAAGGTATGATGGACTTAAGCGAAGATTTAATCAGCCATTTGGCCAATAAAGTTTGTGGCACAACTAAAATTACCTATGACGGTAAAGAGATTGACCTTACAAAAGGATGGCGTAAAGCCCATATGGTGGATTTAATTAAAGAAAAGTGTGGTATTGATTTCTTTAAAATTTATGATTTTGAAGAAGCAAAAGCCTTAGCTAAAGAACATCATTTAGAAGTAGCGCCGCATTTATATGGAGTTGGACATATTGTTAATTTATTCTTTGAACATTACTGTGAAGAAGATTTAATTCAACCAACATTTGTTTATGGTCATCCAATTGAAATTTCTCCATTAACGAAAAAAGATCCTAATGACGAAAGATTTACTCAAAGATTTGAATTATTCATCAATGGAAGCGAATATGCTAATGCATATACAGAGTTAAATGATCCGATTGACCAATTGGAAAGATTCGAAAATCAAATCAAAGAAAAAGACCTCGGAAATGAAGAGGCCAATGAAATGGATATGGATTTTGTGGAAGCATTAGAATATGGTATGCCTCCTACAGGCGGTATTGGAATCGGAATTGATCGTTTGGTTATGTTATTAACTGACTCAAAATCAATTAGAGATGTATTGTTATTCCCACAAATGAAAAATAGATAAGAATAAAATAGCGCTAATTAAAGCGCTATTTTTTATTTGAATAAATCGTCGTCGTCTTTTTCAACAGTCTCTACTTCTTCAATGTCTTCGACATCTTCAATTTCGGTTTCAATTAATTTTTGATCTTCAGCTATTTCTACTTCTTCTATTTCTTCTTCTTCAACAAAAATATAATCTTCAATGTTTACATTATTTTTAAACATTTTCTTAGCTTGAATAGCTGTGTGATGTTCTTTACCATTAGCTATTACTTTAGCAAGGCACTTGTCCATTTCTACTTCATCATTCATAACTTTATAGTATTGAGCTAAACGGTAGTTGTAAGTTAATTTAGTTGAAATATAACCGTCATTTCTTGAAAATTGGTTTTCAATTACTTCACGATAATGTTCTGGATTTTCTTCTAAGTTTTGCATAGCTTCTAAAACTTGAACATAAGATCCAACAAACCCTAAATACTTACGGCTTACTGAATTTTGCATATTTTTAATTCTTTCAATCGAAAGATTAAATGTTTCCATATCTGAAGCTTCATACGCTGCGTAAGCAGTGAAAGATAGAATTAAGATATGGTAGACGTTGTTTAATCTTTTAAGTTCGATTTGGTTGAAGACTTTAATTGCTTCTTCGTAGTCTCCAGCGTAATAAGTAGCCATTCCAAGGTAAACCATATAAAGACTTTTTATTCCAGCCGTTGGAGCATTATCAACTCTGTCTTGGCAAAGTTGTTTAGCTTCTTTTACTTCTAAATCGTAATCTACTAACATATTAAATTTAGTAGAAAATACTTGAAGTGGTCCTTGAAGTTTATATTTTAGATAAACATATCCAATTAAAACTATTACAAATACCCAAGTCCAATCCATATAAGTGAAAATAAAGTTTGTGACTATTAAGGTTACTCCTATTACTGCTAAACCAATTGTTGCGATTAAATATTGTTTTCTGTTCATTTAAAAATCCTCTTTCTATATTATATAATCCATATCTTCATCAAAAACTAAACCTAATGCATCGCCAATTTCTACAAAGATGTCGATAATTCCTGTGAAATTATAATCATCTGATTTAATTATCTTATGCACTTTACTATCAATGTATAGGTTCAAATTATCAGGAATTTCTTTTTTGTTTTCAATTATATCTGAGATAAAATCACTTAAATCTTTCAATTCGTCTTCATTATATTCAATTGCTTTTTCTACTAGTTCATACTTTAAATCTTCGATAAACAAATTATAATTAATAACATGATCATAATGTAAAAATTCATGAAAATCATTGTTAAAAGTCTTTTTGAGATAGATTTTACATGTGAAAATCTGTAAGTGTAGATATTCTAAACCGACTTGAAAAATCTTTTCAATATCTTCATTAATTGAATCGTGATTTGATTTATATTCTTCGTTTAAATGGTATAAAACTTCGTAAACAGGTTGAAACCGGTGATAAAGTATTGATTCATGATGTTTTAAGTGTTCAAAGAAGTCTTTATTATCGGTTAACCATCCAAGATATTCTTTTATTAGTCTTTCCATATTCTTCCCTCTTTTACTATTATACAATAAATGAAAAGAAAAACCACAGTAAAAATGTGGTTTTTTTGTGTTTTAAGCTTGATTAACTGAGCCAAATAACTCCATTTTCTCTTTTACAACTTGTTTAATAGCATCCGTGCCAGGAGCTAGTAATTTACGAGGATCAAATCCTTTTCCTGAAAGGTCTTTCCCCGCTTCAATATATTTTCTTGTCGCATCAGCGAATACTAATTGGCATTCTGTATTAACATTAATTTTTGATACTCCCATTGATATAGCTTTTTTAATCATGTCAACCGGAATTCCTGTTCCGCCATGTAATACTAGCGGTGTATCTCCTGTAGTTTTATTTACTTCATCTAAAACCTCAAAATTAAGACCTTGCCAATTTTCAGGATACTTACCATGAATATTACCAATACCAGCAGCTAAAAAGTCTACGCCTAAATCCGCAATCATTTTACATTCCTTTGGATCAGCTACTTCACCACCACCAACAACACCATCTTCTTCGCCGCCGATAGCACCTACTTCAGCTTCTAAAGAAATGCCTAATTTTCTTGTTCTTTCAACCATTTCTTTTGTAAGTTTAATATTTTCTTCAATTGAATAATGTGATCCATCGAACATAACTGATGAAAATCCAGCTTCGATAGCTTTTAATGCGCCTTCATATGAGCCGTGGTCCAAGTGTAAAGCCACTGGAACTGTAATGTTTAAACTAGCTACCATCGCTTTTACCATGTCAGCTACAACTTTATATCCAGCCATGTATTTAGCAGCCCCTTCAGAAACACCCAATATTACCGGTGAATTCATTTCTTGAGCTGTTAACAAAACTGCTTTTGTCCATTCTAAATTATTGATATTGAAATGCCCGACTGCGTAACCTTCTCTATAAGCTTTATCTAGCATTTCTTTTGCTGAAACTAAACCCATTTTTATATTCCTCCTTAGTGATTTAAACCATAATAATTATACCTTTATTGCCTTCTTTTGTAAAGAAATAACCCCTAATAACCGATTGCATATGCGACTATTAAAAGAATAATCGTGAGGATGAAAGTTAATACTTGTAATTTGATTGTCCATTTAAACCATTTTTGATATGAAACTGATGCGATACTTAAAGCAATCAGTAAAACTCCATTAGTTGGGAAGATTACATTTGTATATCCATCCCCAAAGATAAATGCTAAAATCGCGATATTGCTTGATACACCAATTAATGATACTAACGGTACTAATATCGGCATTATCAATACGGCTTTTGCTGATGCAGAGCCAATAAAGAATTGAATAATGAGGATGATTAGATAAATTCCCAAAACTCCGACTATTGCTGGTTTATCTGCTAATATTGTTTCAAAAAAGTTAAGGATTGTATCCATGATATTTCCACTAGTCATGATATATTTTACTGAACCAGCAAGAATTATTAGGATTGCTGCTGGCATGACAGCTAGTACACCTTTTAAAAAAGTTTTAAGTGTTAAGAAAATATCTTTAGTGATTAAATATCCCGCTGCTAAACCTCCAACTAAAAAAGTTATACTCATTAATATTATTGTTGGAATCTCCAGTTCAAATATTAGTTGAGCTAAAGATGCTAGGATTATAAAAGCAAGTAAAATTATGAATATTATTATATAAGTCTTAAATATTTTCTTTTCTTCAGGAATAGCTTGGGCAAAATCTGTGGTCAAGTTTTCTTTTTTCAGTAAGTCATCATTATATGTAAGTGACTTATTTGGGTTTTTTTCTAGCTTTTTAGCATACATTACTAAAAATGTTGAAACTACTAAGTACATTACCCCAAATACGACAAGTCTAAATAAAACACCGCTTAATATATTTACACCAGCAATTTCTGAAGCAATACCAACAGAGAAAGGATTGGTTATTGCACTTGCAAAACCAAAACCAGCTGCTAGTACTGTTAATCCCATAGCCATCAAAGTGTCATAACCCATTGATAACGATAAAATTATCATGATTGGTAAAAGCGCTACTGATTCTTCAAATATACCAAAGAAAGCACCAAATATCATAAAGAACAAAGTAATTAATCTAATTAGTAAATGTTTGTTGTTAATATAACGATCAACTAATTTTTTAATGATAACAACAATTCCCTTTGTTTTATCCATAACTGTGAAGAATCCACCGAGAATAAATAAAAATAGAGAAATCATAATCACGCTTAATCCGTCACTACTTAACAAAAGTCCAATTGGTGCGTAAAAGAATTGCAAGATACTCAAATTGTCTCTTGGTAATAGTTGATAAGTATCAGGTATTATTTCGCCATTAATTCCTCGGTCATAAACCCCTTGCGGAATTAGGTAAGTTAAGATAAAAGCAATAATCATTAAACTTAACAAGATAATACATACATTTATAAAACTTCTTTTATTGATATTTATCATTGCTTTGTCTTTTTCCATGAAAATCCCCCTTAATATCTAGAATAATCTTAACATTTTTAGATAAAAAATAATACTTGTCATAAAAAAAAGATGATTATTTTTCATAATCATCTCTTAAAGCAAAACTAATAATATTAACTTCCTGAAACAGTCATTGATTTGACTTTTATTGATGGTGAAGTTACTCCGTAATAACTCATCTTTATATCAGAGCCTACCATACAGATGTCTTTCAACATTTCTAAGAAATTACCAGCAACTGTAATTAGTGCAACTGGTTTAACTTTTTTACCATTTTCAATATAGTAACCAGAAGATTGTAGAGAGAAGTCACCGCTAACTGCGTTAACTCCTGCATGAGCTCCTTGAACATTGGTAATATAGATGGCTTTTGTACATGACTTGATAATTTCATCAAGAGAATGTTCTCCGGCTTCCATCTTCAAGTTAACAGCTCCTACATTTCCGCCAAAACCATTGCCTGTAGATTTAACTCCATCTTTTTTAGCTGTAACTAAATTATGTAGAAATGTTTTTAGTTCGCCTTTACTGACAAGTTCTTTATAAGATGTGGCTACGCCTTCATCATCAAAAGATCTTGAGCTTGCGCTTTTCTTCATAAATGGATCATCTACAATTGTAACAAAATCAGATCCGATTTTTTCGCCAATCTTACCTTTTAATAAAGACAATCCTTTTTGAACGGCATCAGCTGAAAATACACCTTGAAAAGCTGATAAAAGGGTTGCAATAGCACCGTTCGAAAAGACGATTTCGTAGTTATCAGATGGTACTGGTTTAGCACCTAAAGAAGCTAATGCATCATCGATAATTTCTTTTCCGACTTTTTCAATATCAAAATCATTAAAATCATTGGATATAACAACATCAAATCCTACTCTTTGGTCAGTTTCGTCTTTAACGATAACATTCCCACCGATATAAGCAGAATTTGCTTTGTTACTTAAATTTATACCCTTAGAATTTTTAAGTACAACAGCATTATTATTTTCAGAGTACATAGTCTCTACTACTGATACTCTTTCGTCATATTCATGTAAGTATTTATCTAATGCAAGTAAATGATTAATTTTCTTTTGTACGTCTAAATTATATAATTCTTCATTATAAATATCAGTTAGTTTTTCGTAATGTTCGTCGCCTTCATAAATGATTGCGTCATCTAAAGAATCAATTTCTTTAGCGCTGGCAATTATTGTGTCTAAGATTACGTCAATAACTTCATCATCTAGAACTTCAGTACGAAAATGACCCATTTTATTATTATAAATACCCTTAATTGTTAGCGCGTTGGTATCAGCTATTTCATATTTGTCAACTTCGCCATCAAATATTTCGATACTTAAGGAGCTTCTAGCGCTAGAGAATATTTCTAAATCTTGAATCCCTTTTTCTTTAGCTCTTTTAAATAATTTGTCTAAATTCATAATCTTTACGCTCCTTTCTTTCTTCCGCCGACAGTAATTTCTTGTACTCTAATTGTTGGTTGTCCAACATCGGCTGGAATTGAACCTGAAGCAGAACCGCACATTCCTCTTTGACAAGTAAGATTATTAGCTATCATATCAATTTTATGAAGGATTTCAGCTCCATTACCTACCAAGGCAGCGCCTTTTACTGGTTCAGCTATTTTACCGTCTCTAATCATATATCCTTCCATAACGCTGAAGTTGAAATCACCGTTACCAGGATTTACAGATCCACCACCTAATTTTTTAGCGAATAAACCGAATTTTGTATTGGCAATGATTTCTTCTACTGTTGAAGTTCCATTGTCAATGAAAGTATTGCTCATTCTTGAAGTTGGTGAAAACTTATAGTTTTGTCTTCTTGATGAACC
>CAZMMT010000043.1:0-7932 GCA_964567465.1 uncultured Candidatus Izemoplasmatales bacterium
TACCAATCGCTTATCTATTAGATGAAACAGTAGTAGAGTTATCATGGGTTCATTGTGACATTGATATCTCTAGAGGCGATAGTTATGGAAGAACAAATTGTGATATATTTGATTATATGAAACTACCTAAGAATACTTATGTAGCGACAAAAGTTGATGTGGACAAGTATTGGAAAATTATCGAGCAAGGAATAAAAAACTACAGTTAAAAAAAAGCTTTTATGGTCTAAATAATCCATAAAAGCTTTTATTTTTTTTAATTTAAGTTTTAAAAAATAGATAAAGTTAAGAATATTACTGCAAATAGACTAGCTACTAAACTAACAACCGTAATTTGGGTGTTGATTGAAGGACCAGCAGTGTCTTTAAACGGATCACCGACGGTATCACCAACAACTGCAGCTTTATGAGCATCTGAGCCCTTGCCGCCATGATGTCCGGCTTCGATATATTTTTTACCATTATCCCATAAACCGCCACTATTAGACATAAATAATGCTAGTAAAACACCTGAGACAATGTTACCAGCTAAATAACCGCCAACGGCATGAACTCCACCAACTAATCCAACAACAATCGTAATAATAATTGCGAATGCACCAGCAGGAAGTAATTCTTTTAAGGCACCATCAGTTGCGATATCAATACATTTATCGGATTCTGGCATCACACCTTCTTTACCTTCTTTTAAACCAGGTATTTCTTCGAATTGACGATGAATCTCTGCGACCATTCTTTCAGCATTCCTTGTTACACCTAACATTAGCATACTAGAGAACACTGCAGGAATAGCTGCCCCAATCAGCATTCCGAAGAATACTGCTGGATTTAAAATATCAAATCCGTCAATAAAGTTAGCACCCATACCAAGTTCAATTGCAGCGTCATTTACTTCGCTGACAAAAGCTGCTAATAATGCGATAACCGTTAAACCGGCAGCACTAATCGCAAAACCTTTGGTAACTGCTTTTACAGTATTTCCGGCTGAATCTAATTCATCAGTAATCCTGATAACATCTTCGCCTAAACCACCCATCTCAGCTAAACCTCGAGCATTATCGACAATTGGACCATAAGCGTCATTAGAGATAATCATACCAACTATAGACAACATTCCAACAGCCGCAATTGATATGCCGAATAATGCATATCCTGGTCCTAACGGTTCCGCTATTTTATATGCCGCAAAAGCACTAACCGCAATTCCAACCATCGCTGGTAATACTGATAAGAAACCGTAAGAAGTACCTGAGATTATAGTTAATGCTGGTCCGCTCTCACTTGCTTTAGCAACCTTTCTTACCGGTTGTTTTTCATCATTTGTAAAGTAATCAGTGGTAATACCGATGATAACACCGACAAACAATCCTAAAACCGTTACGATAAATAAACGGAATGGATAGCCAAATACTAAGGTAGCCAATAATGTTAATACTGCAAAAATACCAGTAGTAATATATGTGCTCAAATTTAATGCTCTTGTAGGATTATCCTTCTTACCCATCTTCGCAAATACGACACCGATAATTGATGATAAAAGACCTAAAGCCGCAAACACGAAAACAATCTCAACATTGTTAGAATTATTCACTCCATCTAAAGAAGCAGCCATTACTAATGCCGCTGCTAGTGAAGCGACATGTGAATCAAACAAATCAGCTCCCATACCTGCAACATCACCGACATTATCACCGACATTATCAGCGATAACAGCTGGATTTCTCGGATCATCTTCAGGGATTCCAAGTTCGACTTTACCAACTAAGTCAGCACTGATATCAGCAGTTTTAGTATAAATACCTCCACCAGCTTTAGCGAATAATGCTAATGAAGAAGCACCGAAACTAAATCCTAATAGCATAGTTGGATTCTTTGTTAACCAAAAGAATAATGCGACTCCTAGTAAACTTGATCCAACAACAGCCATACCCATTACAGCACCGCCTCTAAAACCGTTTAAAAAACTAGAGCCGATTGATTTAGTAGCCGCTTCAGCCGTCTTCTTATTTGCGATAGTCGCAACGAAGATACCTATTTTTCCAGCCATTCCACTAAACAATGTACCAAAGATATAAGCAAACATCATCGCGATATTGTTTTTAAATACAGCTTCAAAACTAGGTTGATTCCAAATTGGTTTTGGTAGAAGAAGTAAAATCAACACAGCCGCAACTAGTCCAAACTTAGCCAATATCTTATATTCTTTTCTTAAAAAAGTATTAGCACCGCTCTTAATCAGATCACTGATTTTCTCAATTTTAACATTGGTACTCTCTTGTTTTTTAATCCAAAGATAAAGCCATCCCGCAACCAAAAAAGCGGCTACGGATATCACAATACTAAAAACAATAGCCAAAGTTTCATTCATACTTCATATGTCCCCCTTATATACTGACATTTTGACAGTATTATAGCACAAAAAAAACACAAATTAAATAACTCGAACAGAAGTTTCAAAGCAATAAAAAAACCGATCTAAACTTATAGGTTTAAATCGGTATGATTTTTTATAATCTTTCTAATTTATTTAAGTATTCTTCAATTGGTTGATTACCAACTAACTCATGCTTTTCATTGATGATAATTTTCGGAACTCCTGAAACTTTATACTTTACACTTAATTCTTGGAAAGTTTGAGCCTCAATCATTTCACTTTCAATATTATCATTTAACATTGCAAGTCGATGAGCATTAGAAACCGCACCTGGACAATGTGGACAACTCAAAGTTACAAACACTTTAATGTTTACTGGTTTCTTAATTTTTTTGATTCTTTCAACTAAATCTTTATCAAAACCAAATTCGACACCGGACATATCAATTACTGCACTTAAGAATGAATTTATCTCGTGTCCAGCTGGAATCCCATTAAACTTAACTCCCTTATATTTACCTTCATTATCTAATATAACGAAACTAGGGGCTAGAGTAACTCCATACTTTTTAGCTTCATCTTTATCTATTTCTAAATCTTTTTCAATAAAGCTAATCTTTTCACTTAAGTCAGCTATCTCTTCTAAAAGCATCTTAGTTTGTTCACATGTATCACAGTTTTTATCTGATTTAAAGTAAACAAAAGTTACCTTATCCTTCATCATATTTAAAAACTCTCTGATTTGATCTTGTAATTCCTTATTTAATAATTTACTCATTTTCTTATTCTCCTTTATAAAATTTATTTAAATATTTTGTAATTGCTAGTGCCGCTTTAGCTCCTTCAGCTGCAGCGATAATAATTTGCTTATCTTCTTGGTTAGTAACATCTCCAGCCGCAAAGATTCCTTTTTCTGAAGTCATTTGAAATTCATCAACAATAACTTCATTTCTTTCATTAAGTTCAACTAAATCTTTTAATAGATAACTGTTAGGTATCGTTCCAATTTCCACAAACATTCCATCAGCTTCAATAGTCTTTTCGGTGTTGTTTGTTTTATCTAAAACTTTAACACCTTTCATCAAATCTTCACCGTAAACTTCTAAGATTTGAGTATTGAGATGAACTGTAAGTTTGTCTATACCTCTTAGTTTATCTAAAAGAATAGTATCAGCACGCCATACGCTTCTATGGACAACTGTAATTTTTTTCGCCCAAGGGACTAAATCTAATACCGCTTCTGCAGCACTATTTCCGCCACCAGCCACAATCACATGCTTATCTTTAAAAAACGGTGCGTCACAGGTTGTGCAATAAGATACGCCTTTATTACTATATTCAACTTCACCTTTAACCCCTAATTTTCTTGGTGCACCACCAGTTGTTAAAAGTATTGTTCTCGAATTAATAACTTTTCCATCAGAAATTTTTAGTTCAAATCTTTCATTATTCTTTTTAATCTCTTGAACTCTTACACCGGTCAATATCGGTACATCTAAATTTTGAATATGTTTTAAAAACTCACTAGATAAATCTTTTCCTTCGATATCTTTAAATCCTAAGTAATTATCAACGGTAGAAGTATTATGTAATTGTCCGCCAATTTCTAGTGCGACAATACCAACTGAAAGACCTTTTCTCTTAGCGTATAATCCTGCGTTTAAACCAGCTGGACCTCCGCCAATAACTATTAAATCCCATAATATAACTTCATCAAAAACAGAAGACTCTTTTGGCTTTTCCATATTAAATGTAAACATCATAAACCTCCCTACTTAATCCCTTTGATTACGAGTGAAATTGCATCATCAATATTACTTAATTTGACATCATTTGTCTCTTCAATCATCTGAATTAAATTTGATGTGGTTAATATACCAATTGCTGTATCAATACTCGCTCTAATCGCTTTTAGTTGAGTTAATATATCGAAACAAGCTGTGTCACAGTCCATCATTTTTAAAACACCATTCATTTGACCTTGAGCTCTTTTAATTCTATTCTTAATTGATGGATCACATTTCATTGATAATCACCTCTTTAATTTCTACTTAAATTATACCCTAGGGGGTATATAAAATCAAGTAATTTGCTTGTGTTCAAAAATAATCAATTTAATTTGCATATAAAGACATTTTGCGTTATAATAAAGATACCCCCCTATATGAGGGGTAGAAGGAGAACTTATAATGACAAACAAAGTATTTAATGTATATGGAATGACTTGTAATCACTGTGCAAACAGTGTTAAGAGAGTAATTAATAGTTTAAACGGTGTTTCATCAGTAGAAGTCGATTTAGAAAATAAAAAAGTTGAGGTTGTTTGCGATAGTCAATTAGTTAGCGACAACGATATTATCGCTAGTATAACTCGACTTGGATATGAGGTTAGGTAATTAATGACTTCAAAAAAGTATTTCGTCAAGGGGATGAGTTGTGCAAGTTGCGCTAAATCAATCGAATCCTATCTTTCGACAACTGCAGGTGTTAAAGAAACACTGGTAAATATAACTAACGACACATTAAATGTGTCTTTTGATGAAAGTAAAATCACTGAACAAGAAATCAAAGCTCTTGTAGATGAATTAGGATATGAAATGGTAATAGAAAACACATCTGAAACTGTGAACTTATTAGTAGAAGGAATGAGCTGTGCAAGTTGTGCCAAAGCAATAGAAAATACCCTTGGAACAATCAATGGTATTGATGAATTCAATGTCAACCTAGTAAACAATAAATTAAAACTAAAATATGATTCTAAAACGGTAAAGTTAAGTCAAGTAATCAAACAAATTGATGATATCGGTTATAAACTTATGCTGGAAAACAACGAAATAGAAGAAAAATCTAGTGAAGAAATAATGATGGATGAAGCTAAAAAGAAAGTTGTTATTTCCGCAACGATTGCTTCTATTATGATGGCTTTAATGCTTATCAATATGTTCTTAATAAAAATTCCTGGATATATTTATATTAGTGCTTTATTAGGCTTTCCAGTTATCTTCATTATCGGTTATTCAGTTCATAAAAAAGCTTTTAAATCGGTTTTAACAAAAAAGCCAAACATGGATGTTTTGGTTTCTTTAGGATCGATGCCACCATACTTAATCGGTCTTTTAGGTCTATTTTTACCAATTACAACCTTTATTGAAATGGCTACTATGATTATGACGCTTCATTTAGTAGGTAAGTATCTTGAAACCAGAGCTAAAGGTAAAGCGTCACAAGCGATTAAAAAACTGCTGGAAATGGGAGCTAAAAAAGCTAGAATTTTAGTTGATAATGAAGAAATAGAAGTTTTAACAAGTGAATTAAGTGTCGGCGACATCATGATTATTAAACCTGGAGAAAAAATACCGATGGACGGTGAAATTATCGAAGGCGAAACTTTAATCGATGAATCATTAGCTACAGGTGAATCTTTACCGGTAAATAGAAAAGTTGGTGATAGTGTCATAGGCGCTACCATCAATAAAAATGGTAGCATAAAAGTTAAAGTAACTAAAGTTGGTAATGATACTTTCTTAGCGCAAATAATTCAAATGGTAGAAGCGTGCCAAGGCACTAAAGTGCCGATTCAAGAATTTGCCGATAGAATCACAGGAATTTTTGTTCCTGCAATTTTAATCTTAACAATGTTAACATTCACATCCTTTTTAGTCTTCCCTGAATTTCATTTATCAATCCTTAGAGGTTTAGAGAATGCTTTACCTTGGATTAATACCGATCAATCACAACTTGCACTAGCCTTCGTGACCGCAACAGCTGTTTTAGTTATTGCATGTCCGTGTGCATTAGGTCTTGGAACTCCAACAGCTTTGATGGTTGGTAGTGGAAAAGGCGCTGAAAATGGTGTTCTAATTAGAAATGGTGAAGCGGTTCAAACATTCAAAGATATTAAAGCAATCGCTTTTGATAAAACCGGAACTTTAACCGTAGGAAAGCCACAGGTAACCGATATTCTAGCTAATGATGAGAATAAAATCCTTCAAATAGCTTACTCATTAGAAAAACTCTCAGAACATGTACTAGCTCAAGCAATTATTGAAAAGGCTAAATCACAAGATGTTGAAGCAGTATCAGTAACTAATTTTGAAGCAATTTCCGGTTTAGGAGTAAAGGGACAAATTGATAATCAAACATACCTAATTGGTAGTGCTAAATTATTCAAAGAAAACAATATTGACACAAGTGAATTTGATTTAAAAATCTCTTCTTTAGAAGAACAAGCAAAAACAACCATAATTATTGGAAATGAAAAAGAAATCTTAGGAATTATCGGCATCGCCGATAAACTTAAAGCAGATGCACCAAAAGTAATCAAAGCGATTGAATCATTAGGCATAAAGACAGTTATGATTACTGGAGATAACCAAAAAACCGCTGAAGCAATAGCTAAACAAGCAGGTATATCACATGTTGTAGCTAGTGTAATGCCAGAAGGCAAAGTTAAAGAAATTATCAAACTCCAAGAAACCTATGGCCTAGTCGCGATGGTTGGTGATGGAATAAATGACGCTCCATCACTTAAACAAGCAAATGTAGGTATTGCTATTGGTACGGGTACAGATATAGCAATTGAATCAAGTGACATTACATTAATTAATGATAATCTTGATACAGTTCTAAAAGCAATTACGCTTTCAAAAGCGATATTTGTAAAAATCAAGCAAAACTATTTTTGGGCATGGTTCTATAATGCTCTAGCAATCCCATTTGCGATGCTAGGTTTGCTACATCCAATGATTGGAGCCTTCGCAATGAGTTTAAGCAGCTTAAATGTAATCTATAATTCTTTAAGACTTAAGAAAATTAATCTCAATAAATTTATGGAGGAAAGAGTATGAAACACAATCACACCAAAGAACTCAATCTCTTAAAAACTGCTAAAGGTCAAATTGAAGCTGTCATTAGAATGACGGAAGAAGATAGGTATTGTGTTGATATTGCCAATCAGATTTTAGCAGTTGAAGCATTATTAAAAAAAGCTAATCTCGCAATTCTTAAACAACACCTAAATACCTGTGTAAAAGAATCAATTGAGACTAACAATTTTCAAGAAAAAACTGAAGAGATTATAGCCATCTTAGATAAATACATGAAATAGTAAAAAAGAATCCATTTATTAGATGGATTCTTTTATTTCTTCAAGATTTTTTAAGATTAACTTTGCAGTATCTTGATACCAAGGAACTTCATATTTTTTTAATGAATCCCTAATTAAATCATTATATTTAGTATTCTTTTGTCTTAATAAAAGTGTCAATGCATTGCGCATTAAGATAGTTTTTCCTTTCCAAAGATAAGCCATATTATCATATTTTTCTTTAAATTCCCTTTCGGAAAGAGAAAATAAATCTTTATAACTAACGGCTTCTTTTCCAGATAAATCGAACTCAGAATGAAGAACTCTTTTTATAGGAATATTCTTAGGACAAACCAATTGACAAATATCGCAACCGAAAAGGCAATAATTAAATTTGATTTCATTTGAAGTCAAAGCTCTTTTTTCTTGATTATAATTACTTATACACTTTGATTGATCATATCCATTTATT
>CAZMMT010000044.1:0-7747 GCA_964567465.1 uncultured Candidatus Izemoplasmatales bacterium
TTTATCTAGTATTTATAATATCTTAAAAAAGACTTAATTGTTTTCCGCAAAGTTTCTTTTTTTCAAGAATTTCTAAGTAACTAAAGTATATTTTGTCAGCTAATTCTGAAAGTGTTACTTCATTTGTATCGATTATCAAGTCTAGTCCAGAAATTTTCTTTAAATTGAATTCTTCTCGATCGGCTTTAATTCTTTTTTTAATATCATCAGGATAATCTTTTCTTAATTTCATTCTTTTGATTCTTGTGCTCTCTTTAGTTTTTAAGAAAATAGCTACTATTTGGCAGTCACTCTTTTCAAGAAAAGAATGTAAACCTTGAGGCTCTAAGATTATAAACTTGTCATCTGCTAGTTCGTTTTTAGGTGTGCCGTAAAAGTTGTTATTATACATTGCTGTCTCTAAAAAAAAGCCATCTTTTTTTAATTGACTGAATTTTGTTTTAGTTACAAAATGATAATCAAAACCGTCAATTTCGTTAATTCTCTTCTTTCTAGTTGTACACGTTACAACTCTTGAAATTGGATAGCGATTAATCATAATTTTTGCTGATTCAGTTTTGCCTGAGGCACTAGGTCCAATTAGAACTAACATAAAACTATCTCCTATTATTTTTTGTTAATTTATTATACCAAAAATATTTTAGTAATGAAAGTTTAAAGATAGAATTATCAATATTAAAAATCAATTTGTAAAAACACATGAAAAGTAGTATAATATCACCGATATTTTGACATTAGGGAGTAACTATATGAAAAAACATAAATTATCACCCTTTGCTGTTGTAGCTATTAGTTTTTTAAGCATTATTCTGTTTGGAATGCTGCTTCTAAAACTTCCGTTTGCTACCAAAGCGGGAGTTGATGCACTGTCTTGGGTAGATTCGCTATTCTTATCAACTTCTGCAGTTTGTGTAACTGGGTTATCAACTATTCCAAACATTGCCGAGACTTTATCAATATTTGGTAAAATCGTTTTAGCTTTATTAATCCAAATAGGCGGTTTAGGAATAGTAACTATCGCAATATACGTTTTAGTTGTCTTGGGCATAAAAATTGGTGTTACTGAAAGATATGTATTAAAAGAGGCTTTGAATCAACATCATCTAGGTGGAATGATTAAGTTGGTAAGATCAATCATATTAACTAGTTTGGTAATAGAAGGATTTGGTTTTATACTTAATTTCATTGTATTTATTCAAGATTTTGAGTTTATTAACGCCGTAGGTCATGCTGCTTTCCATACTATTTCATCATTTAATAACGCCGGTTTTGATATTTTAGGCTCAACATCATTACAAGCTTACAGTGGGAATATCTTATTAAACATTAACACAATGTTGATGATAATTATTGGTGGTATTGGTTTTATTGTTATTAGAGATATTCTTGAAAAGAAGTCATGGAAAACCTTAAGTATCTACTCAAAAATCGTTATTAAAACAACTTTAATCCTTATTGTTTTAGGCACTTTAGCAATTAAACTGTTTGAATATGATAACGTTACATGGTTAGAGGCAATATTCCAAAGTGTTACTACTAGAACTGCTGGTTTTTCTACAGTTAATATTAGCTTATTCTCATACACTACCTTAGTTGTAATAATGATGTTCATGTTTATCGGTGCTTCACCTAACTCAACTGGTGGTGGTATCAAAACAACAACACTATTTATTATGTTTAAATCAATCACAAGTTTTCTTTCGGGGAAACCATTCATTACTCATAAAAGAAAAATTGAAGATCAAAATAAAAACAAAGCCTTTGTGGTTGCCATCCTAGCATTCTCTGTAACAATGTTTATGTTCTTAGTGGTTGCGACGATAGAAACTAAAAACACAAGTTATAACATGACGTTTATCGAAGTATTATTTGAAACATTTTCAGCTTTCGGTACAGTTGGTCTTTCCATGGGTATTACTCCTCATTTAATGCCAGCTTCAAAAGTGTTGTTGTCAATGTTAATGTTTGTTGGTAGACTTGGACCGATTACTATTTTTGGTATTATGAACAAAAACTGGGGTCATCCAGAGATTTCACATATAAATTATGCAACTGAAAGAGTTTTAGTCGGATAAAATAAAAAAGTCAGGATATCTAATCCTGACTTTGTTTTTTGGTCAATATTTAGCTTTATTATTAATTTTTATATTTTCCCACTAAACTTAACTTCTTGCCCAAAACAAAAGGATTTGCAAATGTTAAAATATTAAAAAATACTTACTATGCATGAAATCTTTTTTTGATTTCATCTTTTATTGATTTTGGGAAAAAGAAGATAATAAACAATAAAATTGATACTGCTAAAGCAAATGCCATGATTGCCGGCCAAGGTTCAGTGATGACTTTTACAAACAATAAAATTATTGGCACCAATGATAGAATCACGATTGTTAGAAGGTATAAAATATAGTCTCGATAATCGATTCTTTTAATCAAAATGACTCCTGAGATTGCCAAATTACAAGTGAACAGCAACAGTGGCATTATATAATTATACGACCAACCTTCTTGTAGAGTTGCTTGATCAATCAAAACCAATAATCCAATTAAAAGCGAGGTTAAGAAAGCCAACTTAAAAGCAATATTTTGTTTAGAAAATACTCCAACACTAATTAATACCCAAAAATAGAATGTACTTCCAATAGGGATTAAAGACCACCATTTACCATTGAATGTTGCTAGGTTTATTATCAAAAGAATAATTATTGATACTATTGTAACAAAAAATATAATCTTTTTGGTTAAAGGATAAATTTTTCGGTTTATTGATACATACTCTGGATATTTCTCAATTATACTTTTATTTTGTTCGCCTTCTAAAACCTGTTGACAGAGCGGACAATAATTATTATTCGTATCAATTGATATTTTACATTTATCACAATATTTCATATTAATATTCCTCCACATAATTGCTTTCGACTTCGATATCGAAACCTAGATTAGTGAAATGACGGAAAAACTCTCTTTCAATTGTTGTTTCGACAATGGATCGAGTAAAAGTTACTTTAAGACGATCTCTAAAAGAGATGATAGAACAATTCACAGTATTATATTTTCCTGCATATACAGCTGCAGTAACATCTACAACATATGGTTCCATTGATTCTGGAAAATCAACTTTACCGATGTTTGTTAAGCTCATAGTATTAAGTTTCATTCCTAACATGTTATAACCTATTTTTAAAGCATATTTCTTTAGAATGTAAGGTGTGAAACGAAGAAATACATTTTTCTCAAAAGCTACGTTTTCACTCATCTTTCTGATTAATTCCGACTTAGTCATACCTTTCTCGAATTGCTCTTTAACTAGAACCTTTAGTTCTTCAAAAGTTATGTCATCTTCGGTCATTACCATATTGCTCTTAACAAAATTAGAAAAATTACGTAAAGTATTTGATGGAAAATGTTTTCTTAAGTTTACAGGTACGAAAATTTTTACTGGTGCTTGGTTACTTTTAATATGGCCACGGTATTGAATCTGAGTTACATAAATAGTGTACATCATCAAAGCTGCGAAATACTCCGTCATGGTTAAACCATTTTCTCTTGCCAGATTAATCATTGCTTGAGTTGACATGTTTCCAGAAATTAAACCAGTTAAATCTTCCGCTAAAGGCGTACCTTTAATTCTATATGCCCTTTGTTCTGGAACATGCTTACGGTTTTTTCTGTCATAGAACTTAGAATTAGCATCTTCGTACTCTTCCATACTTGGTCTTTGATTTTTGGTTGGAACCAAATTATCCGGTTTAATATCTTTTCCGGTTAAAACTAAATATTCATAAGTTATGGCTTTTAAGAGCATTATAACTCCTGCGCCATCTGCTAAAGAATGGAACATTTCTATTACTATGTCTTGATTTCTATACATGACTCTAAATAAATAGCCGTTATTCTTCTTAGGATTTATTTCCCCACAGACATAATGTTTTAATTCTTCGACACAAAAAGGCTTAGAGTTATAGTCAAAATAACTCCAAAAGAACCCTTTTTTCAGTTTTACTTTAAACATTGGATACCTAGCTAAAATTGCGTCTACAGCTAACTGTAACAAATCCTTGTCAATAACTTCTGTTAGGCTGACCGCAACCCGAAAAACATTAGTTTCTCGATGATTAGATACTTCTGGAAAAATTTTACCCGAATTATCTAATCTAAACCAAGTATCATAACTTGATTCTTTATTCATAATTAGTCCCTCATTTGCTTGTTTATAAATTCTTTTATTATTCTCCATGCTTCTCTTGAAGATGCCATCTTATTAAACCCTAGAGGAAAGACATGAAACATTCCTTCGAACTCATGGATTACTGCATTTTCAATTTTATCCTGCAAATCTAACGTATCAGATTCAATCATTTCATGACTACCGACAAACATCAATAAATCGCTAAAATTACTATATTCTCCATACTTTGGTGATATATATGGATTCTTTAAATCATAGTCTCCAGTATAGGCAAATTTATCTAATGGAATTGTTCCCTTACCAAAGAAAGGATCTTTTTCTTTATTCTTTTTGTGAGATTCACCTTCATCAGCTAAATCTGTCCAAGGCGACATAGCAATCATTGCTTTTGGCAATGGAATTGTCTTTTCTTTAAGTTTTAAACCTAACGCTAATGATAATCCACCACCTGCAGAATCGCCAGCTACGATAATATTTTCCGGTTTAAAACCTTGATTTAATAAATATTGATACAATTCAACGCTTTCTTCCAATGCTTTTGGAAATGGGTATTTTGGAGCTAGTGAATATCTTAAAGAAAAAACTTTTAAATTCCTATTAGTCTTAAGATATTTCTTAGCTACTTTTCGGTACGTATCATTATAACCAGATACATAAGCACCACCATGCAATTGAATTAGAGCATATTTAACTTCCTCGTCTTTAAAATTGATTGTCTCAGTTTTTGTACCATTAATTTCAATTACTTCGTAGTCAATTTTTTTACCATATGAGAAATTTTTAGACAAAGTATTTGTGAAAGCAAATTTAAATTTAAAGTTATATCTCTCTCTTGCAGCCTTAAACTTAAATGCGAACCAAACCAAACTAACACCAAACTTATCTGAAAACCTTTGTTTATGAAAAACGTATCTTGCCATCAGTTCACCTCGAATTTATTATACCATAAAAGATAAAATCATTGATATTAGTACAAAATTATTTAAAATAATCGAACAATCATTTATAATGGTTTTGTATAGAAACCTTAAGGAGGTAAATATGAACGTATTAGAAAGATTTTTAAATTATATCAAATTTGATACTCAATCCAAATCAGATGTAGAAGAATATCCTTCTACAAAAAAACAATTAGTTTTACTAAACTTCTTACTTGAAGAGCTAAAAAAATTAAATATTGATGCAAGCATCGATGAATATGGTTATGTGATCGGAAGAATCAAATCCAACCTCAAAAAAACGACTAAAACTGTAGCATTAATAGCCCATGTGGATACTTCTCCTGATGCTAGTGGAAAAGATGTTGAAGCAAAGATTATCAAAAACTATGATGGCGGAATAATCGTTTTAAATAATCAAAAAAATATTATTTTAGATCCTAAAACTTTTCCAAACTTAAAAGATAAAATCGGTGATGACTTAGTTGTAACTGACGGAACAACATTACTAGGCGCAGATGATAAACTTGGAGTTGCAGAAATTATGGATTTTGCAGAATTTGTTGTTAATAACCCTAATTATGAGCATGGCGATATTGTTATCGTATTCACTCCTGATGAAGAAGTAGGGAATGGCACAAAGTTTTTTGATGTGAAGAAAGTCAATGCTGATTTTGGTTATACTCTTGACGGTTCTAAGGTTGGAGAGATTGCTTATGAAAACTTTAATGCTGCTACTGCTAGAGTTACTCTAAATGGAAAGTCAGTTCATCCTGGCTCTGCAAAAAATAAAATGTTAAGTTCTATCGACTTATCATATGAGTTTAACAACTTGTTGCCAAAATTCATGCGAGCTGAAATTACAGAAAACTATGAAGGATTCAATCATTTGATTTCTGTTAATGGTGCTGTTGAAAAAACGGAAATGATTTATATCATAAGAAATCATGATAAAACTATCTTTGAGAAACAAAAACAAGATTTTATAATGAATTGTGACTATTTAAACAAAAAGTATGGTGCAAATACTGTTGAACTTAATATAGCTGATTCATATTATAACATGCGTGAAGTTTTAGATGATTATCCAGAAATTATTAATATCGCAATTAAAGCAATAAAAGAAAATCATCTAGATCCGATCATCGAACCTATTCGTGGCGGCACTGATGGAGCTAGATTAACCTTCATGGGATTACCTTGTCCTAATCTTGGAACGGGCGGATACAACTTCCACGGACCTTTTGAGTATGCGTCTATTAAAGAGATGTCTATTGCTGTAGAAATTATTAAGTCTATCGTAAGTGAAGTAGCTACAATTTAGTTTTTTTGCAAAATTTAAAAGCGCTTATTTTATCTAAATAAAGCGCTTTTTCTTTTATATAATCTTTCTAAAACCACTTCTTATACTTGAAAAACCCTAGCATTAACAAAAATATCGTTAAACACATCCCAATGAATATCCAAACCCCATTAGGGTTACTAAAAATATCCATATAAACGAAATTCATTCCGAATACTCCGGCCAAAAATGATAAAGGAATAAAAGTTGCGGAAAAAATCGTTAAAATTTTCATAATTGAGTTTGTTCTCTCATTAATATTATTTTGATGAATGTCATTAAGGGTTCTTATATTTTCTATATCGATATTTAACCTATCACTTAAACGGTACAAGTGGTCAAATAAATCGGTATAGTATTTTTTTAATTCTGAAATTGCTGGATGCTTATAAATATCTTTGATCGTTTCTAATGACTTTATAAATGATAAAGTGTGTGTCTTCATTAATAAAACTTCTTTTCTAATCTGATGCAAATCATTGATTTCTTTTTTCTTGTCTACGAGTATTTTCTCTTCCCAATCAATTATTAATCTACCAATCTCATTTTCGAATAGAATATTGATATCTATTAAAGTATCAATGATTGTATAAAATAAAAATTTAGCAGGATACGTCTTTATATTTCCTTGATTAGCCATTAATCTATCTTCTATTATATTTAATATCCCTGTATCGTCTTCATCAAAAGTGTAGACTATATTGTCTTTTAAGATGATTGATAGATATTCGTGAGTAAACTTCTTTTCTTTATGATTCGTAATTTTTAATACTGCTAGAAATCCATTATCAATTTCTTCAATTTTCGCTCTTTGGGTTAAGTTAAAAATATCTTCAATAACCAAATAATCAATATTTGAAGTTCTTAATTCTTCTACAATCCTTTGACTGTCACCAAGCCCACTAACCTTAACCCATAATTGACTTTCTGGTATCGGTTGATCAATGCTTATTTGATCGCCATTATAGTAAATCTTTTTGATTTTTGTTGCCATCTTTTTATCACTAGTATTAAAAACCGTTCCTGGTGGTAGAGATTTCTTAAATTCCATTAAATTTATACCTCCTATTGTTTTATTTGCTAAAAAGTCTATGATATAATTATTACATAGGTGAACAACATGAAGAAAAGATACATATTCATACCTATTATTATTTTATCACTAATAGGACATTTAATTTTATATTACTTTGTTTTTGACGAAATATATCCTTTGATTTCGTTTCTTTTAACTGTTCCCTTTTATGTTATAGTATATGTTTTCTATCGAGAAAG
>CAZMMT010000045.1:0-7722 GCA_964567465.1 uncultured Candidatus Izemoplasmatales bacterium
CACGGTGACGTGTTTAGCTGACTGGTACTAATAGGTCGAGGACTTAACTTTGCAAAAATACAATTTATTCAGTTTTGAAAGAATCTTTTAAGGTCTGGTGGCGATGGCGAAGTGGACACACCTGTATCCATACCGAACACAGAAGTTAAGCACTTCAGCGCCGAATGTAGTACAATTTGTGCGAGACTAGGTCGTTGCCAGGCTATCTTTCTTTTAAAAACAAATAAAATCCTTGATTTAAGTATCGAGGATTTTTTTTATATTGATAAGAAATAGCAAAATTGTTCAAATTTCTACCAATTACTTTAATTAAGTGATATAATTTTCATAATTAAAAAGCATTAATGCTTTTAAGGTCAAAATTACGGTGGTGATAATATGAATGAGATGATCTATTTATATCTTTTTGCCATAATGATATTAGTAACAATCTTTATTAATATGTTAAAACAAAAAGAAAGTAACTTAACCGCACAAAATTTATATCGAAAGATTGTCCTTTTCAGCATCATCATGCTAGGACTTGATATTGCCCATGAATATTTATCTGGTGTAGCAGGAAATCTTAATGCAGTTTTGATTCGAATAGTTTCAATATTGATATTTGCTTTTCCTTCTTATATCGCAGTTGTATGGTTTAATTATTCATATTTGATAATTTATCGAAAAAAAATACAAAGAAGTAAAAACTATTTTCTATTTTTGGTACCGATGGTTTTAAATATAGTATTATCTGTAGCAAGTTTAATTTGGCCGTTATTTTTTACGATTTCTTCTACAAATGTCTACGCAAGAGGAGATATTTATCTTTTATCACTCTTGCTTCAATATTTTTATCTTTTAGTGCCGATTTTCTTAGTTCTATCTAATCATAGTAAAATTAGAACTGATCGGTTTTATCCGCTAATCTTCTTTACAATTCCACCGATGTTAGGTGGTTTGGTTCAAGCGTTTAATTATGGGATATTAATAGTTTGGCCAATGTTAGCTTTTTCAATATTTGTTGGTTATATTTTTATTCAATCAAATTTGATTTCAATAGATTATCTAACTGGGCTTATGAATAAGGGAGCGTTTGAAAATTATATTCAAAACGCTTCAAACATTAAACGTAAAGAAAAAATCTTATCGTTTACATTATTAGATTTAGATGGACTTAAGAATATCAATGATAATTATGGCCATTTAACTGGCGATAAGGTGTTAAATATCTTTGCTCAAAAACTAATTGATAGTTTTGATAAAAATGATTTTATTGCCAGAATTGGCGGAGACGAATTCGCAGTTGTTAAATATGTCAAAAGAAGATCCGAAGTTGAAACATGTTTGGATAAATTGGCTTCATCCATTAAAAAATTAAATGATGAATTGTATATACCGATACCAGTTAGTTACAGTTATGGATTCGATATCTTAAATATCAAGGATCATGACTCAATTAAAGATTTAATTGCTCAAGTTGACAAAATTATGTATGAAAGCAAAGCTCGCAAACGATTATAAAAAAAAGGCACCCTTTAAAACTAGGGTGCCTTAATTATTAAACAGTTGAATTTGCTCTTTTGTTTACTTTCTTCTTGCTATAAACTAAATCTGTAACAACAAATACAATACCAGTTAAGATAGCGAATCCACCAATCATCGAAGCGACGTAAAGCGGTTTTGAAATCTCTAAGATAAAAGCTAGTGGTGAGCCGGTACCTTTATTTAGCAACATAAAATCTTTATCTAGTAATTCATTCGCAGCCATTGCGATTGCTGCGAATATCAGACCCATTATCATTGTTTTTGTATAGTCTGTAAGTTTGAAATTATAATACTTGGATTTTAATAAATATAGGCTTGAGAATATCATTAACCCATGATAGAAAAATGATATAATCGGTAAAATATTATCTTTTAGAGGAAACCAACTAATCTGTGATCCAAGAATATTTGTTGGCATAGCTAAAGCCATAATTCCTGCAATTAATACCAAACTATAACTAGTAGGTTTAATGTATTTTTCCACAAAACTAGTGTTTCTAAAGAAATACATTATTGGATAAAGATAAAGCGGTATCGAGCATAAATGAAATGGTAATTGATAAATTGGATAAGCTTTATCTATGTAAATGATATAGCCGATTTTTAATACTTCCAAGATATAGAAAGCAATCATAAAAAATAAAATTATTTTGTTTTGATTTCCATCTTTTTTGGTTTTAATTATTGATGAAATTAATAAAAAAAATAGTGTTATAAATAAAAGTCCAATCAAGTGTTTTGAGCCAAACAATGGCGCTGTTAAAATGTGCATATAAATCTTCCCTTCTTCCCTAGTTTTATAGTATAGCATAAAATTTCATTTTGTAAATAGTGTAAATGGTTACAAACAATCGTTGTAAACTAAAATTAACTATTTTATAATAGGTATTATGAGGAAACAAATTATGAATTTTGAAGAAAAAAATAACGCAATGATTGAAAATTATTTAATAGCTCGAGGAATAAAATCTAGCAAAATAATTAATGCCTTTAAAAAAGTTAAAAGACATCTTTTTGTCAGAATTGAGGACTTATATCTAGCTTATGATGATTTTCCTTTAGATATTGGCTATTACCAAACAATATCTCAGCCATATATAGTTGCTTTAATGATTGAATACTTAAGCATTGGAAAAAGTGATAAAGTATTAGAAATTGGAACTGGATCGGGTTATCAAACAGCAATCCTTAGTCTTCTTGCAAAAGAAGTCTATACAGTGGAACTAAATGAAAATCTAGCAGAAGAAGCTAAGCGTAAGCTAATAAAATTAGGTTACGAAAACATCAGGTTTAAACAAGGGAATGGATATGATGGATTTTCTGAATTCGCTCCTTTTGACAAAATCATCGTTTCTTGTGCAGCAACAAAATTACCAGAAAACCTTATTAGTCAACTCAGCGCTGAAGGCAAAATGATTATCCCGATAGGTAACTATTATCTGCAAAACTTATATCTGATTACTAAAAATAATAATAAAGTAATAACAAAAAAATTAGATTCAGTTAGATTTGTGCCTATGATAGAATAAAAAAAATATCATATTATTAACTCATTTGATGATATAATTGTTTATGTAAAAATAAAGGTGGTTAATATGCTTATAGGAATTGTAACAATACTTTATCTGATTTTCGCCATATGGACTATATGGTTTAGTAAGAAAAAATCAAAACTGCTTATATCAAAAATTTTATATAGTATCTTAGCTTTAATTTTGGTTTTACTTCTCAGTAGTTTCTCGTTTTCACCAAAAACTTCTTTCTTTATTAAGTCATTCCCAATGAATTTGGATCGTGAGTTTAAAGAAACCATAGTAATAGAAGATTATACTCTAGTAGTCTATCAAGAAGAAAGTGATTCCTATGGCTTTGAGGTTTTTTATAAGTTTCTTAATATTGCCTATGTTGAGGATTCTTTACTCATCAAAAGTAAAACTTATAAAAATATCGAAGATGACACTTTGTTATACTTTGTTTATGTTAATGTTGAAAATGTAGATTATCTTCTGTGTTTTAACGAAAGTTTTAAGACATATAGTTCTTTAATTATTGGTGAGCAAGAAGTAGATTTAACTGAGTTGAACGACAAGATTTATAGTGTTTTTATCTTGGAAGAACCGATTGAAAATATTGAAACCGTTATCCTTAATAATCAAACCTATAACGAACATGAAAATCTAGTAGAAAGATAAACTTTTTACTTGATTTTTTTTTATAATAATATATAATATAAAAGGTTGAAATTTTACAAGAATAATAAGCACTTGACACACCTAGTATAGTGGTGTATAATACTTTTGCATTAGATTTTAATTATTCTTTGGTTGCGTGAGCAACCTTATAAAAATGAGACAAGCGCACCTCCCGGGTGTGTGGGTATGAAAGGAGGAATGTACATGCCAACTATTAACCAGTTAATCAAAAAGGGACGCCAAGATAAAATTAGAAAATCAAAGTCACCTCAATTGAACATTGGATTCAACAGCTTACAAAAGAAATATACTGAAGTTTCTTCCCCACAAAAACGTGGTGTTTGTGTCAGAGTTGCGACTATGACTCCAAAGAAACCAAACTCAGCTTTAAGAAAGTATGCTCGTGTTCGTTTATCAAACGGTGGTGAAGTTAACGCATATATCCCTGGAATCGGACATTCATTACAGGAACATAGCGTTGTATTAATTCGTGGTGGACGTGTTAAAGACTTACCTGGTGTTCGTTATCATATCGTTAGAGGAACACTAGATACAACAGCTGTGGATAAAAGAATGCAAAGCCGTTCTAAGTACGGAGCTAAAAGACCTAAAAAATAACATTAATGAAAAAATTATGAAAAGTTTGAGAATTTCGAAAGGAGGAATTACTTATGCCTCGTAAGGGTAAAATCGTAAAGAGAGATGTATTACCAGATCCGATTTATAATTCAAAATTAATTACTAAATTAATTAATGGAATTATGTTAGATGGTAAAAAGAATGTTGCACAAAATATCTTATATAATGCGTTTGGAAGAATTAAAGAAGTAACTGGTAAAGAACCAATTGAAGTCTTTAATGAAGCTTTAAATAATATTATGCCTGTTTTAGAAGTGAGAAGCCGCCGTATCGGTGGACAAAACTATCAAGTTCCAGGAGAAGTTAAAGCAGATAGAAGAACTACATTAGGTTTAAGATGGTTAGTGCAATACTCTCGTTCTCGTAATGAGAAAACAATGGAAGAAAGATTAGCAAAAGAAATTATAGATGCAAGTAATAACACAGGAGCATCAGTTAAGAAGAAAGAAGATATGCATAGAATGGCAGAAGCTAATAAAGCTTTCGCACATTATAGATTTTAATTAAAGGAAGGAAAAAGTTATGGCACGTGAATATAGTTTAGATAAAACACGTAATATCGGTATCATGGCACATATCGATGCTGGTAAAACCACAACTACTGAAAGAGTCTTATTTCATACAGGAAGAATCCATAAAATGGGAGAAACCCATGATGGCGCAAGTCAAATGGACTGGATGGAACAAGAACAAGAACGTGGAATTACCATTACCGCTGCGGCTACTACAGCTTTCTGGAAAAATCACAGAGTTAATATTATTGATACCCCAGGACATGTGGATTTTACTGTGGAAGTGTCAAGATCGTTGCGTGTATTAGATGGTGCTGTAACGGTATTGGATGCTCAAGCTGGAGTTGAACCTCAGACAGAAACAGTTTGGCGTCAAGCAAATGAATATAAAGTTCCAAGATTGGTTTTTGCAAATAAGATGGACAAGATCGGTGCGGATTTCGGCGCTGCAATTGATTCTATACACAGACGTTTAGGTGAAAAAGCAGAAGCGATTCAATGGCCAATCGGAGCTGAAGATGATTTTACAGGAATTATTGATTTAGTAGAAATGAAGGCTTACCATTTCGATGGTGGTCCAGAAGAAAATTATCAAGAAATTGATTTTCCTAGTCATTTACTTAAGGAAGCTACTGCTAGAAGAAATAGACTTATCGAAGAACTTTGTGACTTTGATGAAGAATTAATGTTGACTTTCTTAGAAGGTGAAGAAGTTACAGTTGAGATGTTAAAAAAAGCAATTAGAAAAGCAACTCTTTCTGTTAAATTTTTCCCAGTAATGTGTGGATCAGCTTTCAAGAATAAAGGAATAAAGTTTGTTTTAGATGCTGTTATAGATTATTTACCATCGCCAGTTGAAGTTGCGCAAATCCGTGGTTTCAACCATAAAGACGAAGAAGTTACAATCTTTCATGATGATGATAAAGAATTTGTCGCTTTAGCATTTAAAGTGATGACTGACCCATTTGTGGGTAGAGTTACATTCTTTAGAGTTTATTCAGGAGTAGCTAAGAAGGGTTCATATATTATGAATACTTCTAAAGGCAAAAAAGAAAGACTTGGAAGAATTTTACAGATGCATGCGAATTCAAGAACAGAAATTGAAGAAGTTTACTCAGGAGATATCGCTGCAGCTGTTGGTTTCAAAGATACGATTACAGGAGACACTTTAACTTCAGAGAAAATGGATATCGTTTTAGAATCGATGAAATTCCCTGAACCAGTTATCTCAGTAGCTATTGAACCGAAAACTAAGAAAGACCAAGAAAAAATGGGTGTTGCTCTTCAAAAGTTATCTGAAGAAGATCCAACATTCAGAACGTATACAGACCAAGAAACATCACAAACAATTATTTCTGGTATGGGTGAACTTCATCTAGAAATCATTGTTGATAGAATGAAGAGAGAATTCAAAGTAGAAGCGACAGTAGGTAATCCTCAAGTATCATATCGTGAGTCAATTACTAAAGAAGCTAACTGTGAAGGTAAATTCGTTCGTCAGTCAGGTGGTAGAGGTCAATATGGTCATGTATGGATTAAGTTTGAACCTAACCCAGGAAAAGGTTATGAGTTCGTTGATAAAATTGTCGGCGGAACTGTTCCTAGAGAATATATCTCTGTCATCGACAAAGGTATTCAAGAATCTTTACCAGGCGGAGTTATTGCGGGTTATCCATTACTTGACTTAAAAGCAACACTTTATGATGGTTCATATCATGAAGTTGACTCTAGTGAAATGGCATTCAAAATCGCTGCTTCAATAGCGCTTAAACAAGCTAAAGACAAATGTGCTCCTACATTGCTTGAACCAATCATGAGCGTAGACGTTGTTACACCGGAAGATTACATTGGTAATGTTATCGGTGATTTAACATCAAGACGTGGACGTATTGAAGGACAAGAAAAACAAGGAAATGCACAAAAGGTTGCTTCAAAAGTGCCGTTATCAGAAATGTTTGGATACGCTACAGCACTTAGATCAAACTCACAAGGACGTGCAAATTTCACAATGCAATTCTCGCATTATGAAAAATGTCCAAAATCAATTGCTGAAGAAATTATTACTAAACGCAACAATTAATCTACTGAAAGATTTTATTTATTGCAAAAAAATAGATATTGTTATAAAATAATATCGATAAACACATGCTAAAAAGCGAAAAATAATAAAAAAGGAGAAATATAAAAAATGGCTAAAGCTAAATTTGAACGTACTAAACCACATGTTAATATTGGTACTATCGGTCACGTTGACCATGGTAAAACTACATTAACTGCTGCTATTACTACAGTACTAGCAAGAGCTGGGTTATCAGAAGTTAGAGATTACGCTTCAATTGACTCCGCTCCAGAAGAAAAGGCAAGAGGAATCACTATTAATACTGCTCACATTGAATACTCAACAGAAAACCGTCACTACGCACACGTTGACTGCCCAGGGCATGCCGACTATGTAAAAAATATGATTACTGGTGCTGCACAAATGGACGGAGCTATCTTAGTTGTTTCTGCAGCTGATGGCGCAATGCCTCAAACTAGAGAACATATCTTATTGGCTGGACAAGTTGGAGTTCCTAAGATGGTTGTTTTCTTAAACAAAGCTGACATGGTAGACGATGAAGAATTAATCGAATTAGTAGAAATGGAAATCCGTGAACTATTAGACGAATACAACTTCCCTGGAGATGATACTCCAATTATCGTTGGTTCTGCTTTAAAAGCTCTTCAAGGTGATCCTGCTCAAGAAGAAAAAATCATAGAATTAATGGCTGCAGTAGATGAATACATTCCTCTACCTGAAAGACCAGTTGACAAACCATTCTTAATGCCAATTGAAGACGTGTTCACAATTA